>CAZJRA010000266.1:0-2791 GCA_964548335.1 uncultured Flavobacteriaceae bacterium
TTTTTATACCAACGGTAGTTATGCACTACGAGCAGACTCTAATTATAGACTTCGTTATAAATTTAATGGTCGGTTTAGTTTTAATTTTGAACGTATTCTAGCTAGTGAAAGAGGCTTTCCTGATTTTTCTGAAAGATCTACGTATAACATACGGTGGAATCATAGCCAGGATACAAAATCAAGTCCCAACAGTCGGTTTTCTGCCTCTGTAAATTTAGGGAGTAGTGACTTTTTTCAGCAATCGCTTAATCAGATTAATACAGGTAATTTTCTAAACAACAATTTTAGCTCTTCTATCTCCTATTCTAAGACTTTTACGGGTAAGACACCTGTAAATTTAACTGTTGCATCCACACATTCCCAAAACTCCAATACAGAGGTTATTAACCTTACTCTACCCTCTGCACAGCTTAATGTAGATCGTATTTACCCTTTTGCCCCTAAAGCAGGAAGTAAAAAGGGAATTATTCAGAACATTAATGTTAATTACTCCGTACGCGCAGATAATAGGTATACGACTACAGACAGTCTTTTCTTTAGGCCTGAGATGTTTAGAAATGGACAGGCAGGAGTACGACACACGATTCCTGTTGCTACTAATTTTAAAGTATTAAAACATATTAGTGCTTCTATTAATGCAAACTATACAGAGAGTTGGGTATTTAAAACAATAGATCGTTTTTATGATGAAGAGCTTCAAGAAGAAGTTACAGATACCATAGGTGGTTTTGATTCCTTTAGAACCTATAATACAGGAGCTAGTCTAGGAACTACATTGTACGGAAACTTCCCTTTTAAAAAAGGGAGCAAAATACAAGCTATAAGACATGTGGTACGTCCTTCTGTAGGGATAAATTACACCCCAGAGTTTGATCAATTTATAGATACCTTTTTACGCCCTGACCCTACAGACCCTTTGGCAACTGCTCTTACAGACGAAGTAGAATTCTCTCGCTTTGACAATGGCTTTTTTGCCGCCCCAGGAGGTCGAGAGTCTGCTTCTGTAACATTATCACTAAGTAATGTGGTCGAGGCAAAAGTTAGATCTCGTGACAGCACAGCTACCGAAGCCAAAAAAATATCCTTACTTAACAATCTTAATTTTAGAACTTCTTACAATATAGTGGCAGATAGCCTACGCCTATCTCCTATCGTTTGGAGTGGTTCTTTACCTATCATTCAAGATAAATTAGATATCAACTTTTCTGGGGCTTGGGATATTTATGCTTTAGACAATTCTAATAGAAGAATTAATACGCTTAACATTAATAACGGCGGTAGCTTAGTTAGACTTACTGCTGCTCGAGCTAATTTTGGTTATAATTTTTCTAGTAGGAATTTAGGTAAAAAGAAAGAGAAAAATTTAGACAGAACTAACAACCATACTTTTGCAAGTGGTGGTAGACCTGATGATCTCTTAGGTGTAGGAGTTGATATAACGGCTAGACAATTACAAAATGATGACGAGGATACTCCTGAAGAAGAACAGGAAATAAGTTTTTATAATTTTAAAATCCCTTGGAATCTTAGATTGTCCTACGATATTAGCTATGCCAATAATTCTAGACAAGATGAAATAAACACTCACTCGCTTGTCTTTAGTGGTGATGTAGATCTAGGAAGCCGTTGGAAAATAGGAGGCTCTTCTGGATATGATTTGCGTGATTCTGGATTTACGTTTACTTCTTTACGTTTTAGCCGTGATCTAGAAAGTTGGAATATGAGTTTTAACTGGAACCCACCCGTAAACAGCAGCGTAAATCGTGTAGGATGGAACTTTTTTATAGGTATCAAAGGCAATCTCCTAAGTGATATTAAGTATGACAAACGTCGTGCTCCAGATGAACGATAATGGGTATGCTTACGCGAAAAAGCTAGCTAAAATCTATTATATTTACCTTATCATTAATAACAATTAAGACAAACATATAACATCATGAAAAAAATAATTACCACAAAAAACGCTCCTGCACCTATAGGACCTTATAACCAAGCAACATTATCTGGATCAACCTTATATACTTCTGGACAGATTGCAATAGATCCTGCTACGGGTGAGCTTTTAAAAGGTTCTATAGAAGAAGAAACAAAACTTGTAATGAAAAACCTAGCTGCGGTATTAGAAGCGGCAGATATGACTTTTGAAAACGTTGTAAAGACTTCTATTTTTATAAGCGATATGGAAAATTTTAGTAGAATAAATAGTGTATACGCTACTTATTTTAATGATGAAACGGCGCCTGCTAGAGAAACTGTAGAGGTGGCAAATCTCCCTAAATACGTAAATGTAGAAATCTCTGCTATTGCTATAAAATAAAGGAATAAAATCAAAAAAAGCCTCTCAAAAACGAGAGGCTTTATAACAATTCTATAAATTATATATTAATTACAAGTAGTAAATGATTCTTGTATGTTAATGAATTCATCAAATGGAATGGTTGAATCTACCCCATTTGTAAATGCATTTCCGTTTTCTCCTTCACATACTTCACTTTCAGGAATCATTTGTCCTTGTATTTCAATAGCAGCACATATAACACAGTTTTGACCATTCATGTCATCATCACTACCACTATCATCATCTGATGAACATGACACAATTCCTACTGAAGCCATTAAGGCTAATGCAAATAATTTTTTTTTCATTTTTGATAAGGTTTAGTTTAGGCTCTAATATACTGTTTTTTTCTAAGTACATGACAAAAATTTAAAAACACCTATATTTATTTGATTTTCATTTTTTTTTACAGAATACTATCAATAAAAATCAGTACATTTTTAAAAATACTTT
>CAZJRA010000267.1:0-2758 GCA_964548335.1 uncultured Flavobacteriaceae bacterium
TATATGTAGTAATTTTCCTTGGTTATCTCTTTATGGTATAGCCCCTTGCGTTATAACTGCTATCCAACTAACTATAAACTAGGCAGTGCTTCTAGTTCATTTTTAGCTTGGTTGTATTCGGTAATAATGTTTTGTACAATGTCTTTTGCAGGTAAAATAGCATCTATCATTCCTGCTATTTGTCCTATTTCTAGTTCTCCTTCTTCCATATCGCCTTCAAACATTCCGCGTTTTGCTCTAGCTCTTCCTAAAAGCTCTTTAAGCTCGTCTACAGAAGGTGCCGTTTGGTACAGTTCCGTTACTTTTTCGTAAAACGCATTTTTAATTAAGCGTACAGGAGTAATCTCTTTTAAAGTTAACGCAGTATCTCCTTCTTTTGCTGTTACAATAGCTTCTTTAAACAATTGGTGTGCACTACTCTCTTGGGATGCAGCAAACCTACTTCCTAGTTGTACGCCATCTGCTCCTAAAGTCATTGCCGCTAGCATTCCTCGTCCTGTAGCAATTCCTCCTGCTGCTATTAAAGGAATAGACAGTTCTCTCTTTACCATAGGGATTAAGGTGAGTGTTGTAGTCTCTTCCCTCCCATTATGTCCTCCTGCTTCAAAACCTTCTGCTACCACAGCATCTACTCCTGCGGCTTCTGATTTTAACGCAAACTTTAAGCTACTTACTACGTGAACTACTTTTATACCGTGGCTTTTAAGCTCTTTGGTCCATAGCTTAGGGTTTCCTGCACTGGTGAAAACAATAGGTACTTTATTATCTACTACCGTTTTCATATGCTCCTCAATATTAGGGTACAGCATAGGGATATTTACCCCAAAAGGCTTGTCTGTTGCCTTTTTACACTTTTGAACGTGTTCTAGCAAAACGTCTGGATACATAGATGCAGCGCCTATAAGTCCTAATCCTCCTGCATTACTAACTGCACTAGCAAGTTTCCACCCACTATTCCAAATCATTCCTCCTTGAATTAAGGGGTATTTTATATTAAAAAGCTCTGTAATTGTATTCATTATCTAACGATGAGTTTTTGCGGACTTACTTGCGTAGCTCCTAAAATGTGTACTAAATAAATTCCTCTATTCAATTTGCTTATATCTATAGTCGTACGTTCTTGTGCAATTTTCACGGTTTGTACTTGCTTTCCTACTAAGTCGTAAATAACGACGTCTACAGCTTCGGTAAATTGGGGAATACTAATTTCTAATTGTGTACTTGCTGGATTAGGGAAAATCGATAATCCTTTCGCGAAAGCGTTATTATTCGCTACTCCTAATGGCTCTTCTAATTGTGCTAATGCTTCAGAAAAATCTGGAATACCAAAACCTAATTGTGGTGTACTCTCAGGAAATAAATGCGCTGTTTGTTGCACACGACGTATAATCTCTTCATTGGTTTTTGTGGGGTCTACTTGCCATAAACTCGCTATTGCGCCCGCAGTAATAGGAGAGCTAAAACTTGTGCCATTGTTATTTATAATATTGTTGTTATTATCTTTAACGGCACTACCCATTCCTCGTGCCATCACATCTGGCTTTACACGACCATCGCTAGAAGGACCTATACTACTAAAACTTGCATAATCACCATTGCCATCTACAGCTCCTAAGGTTATTGCTCCTGGAGAGTCCCCTGGAGCAGCTATCATCCCAAGCCCTGAATTTCCTGCACTTGTAACGACAAGCATTCCTTTTTGAAAAGCCTGTGTAGCCCCTCTAGATATAAATGCAGTCTCGCCATTCATATCGTCATAAGTATAACTATAAGCAGGATTATCAAAATTTCTATATCCTAAAGAACTATTAATAATATCAACGCCTAGGCTATCTGCTCGCTCTGCAGCTTCTACCCAATAAGATTCTTCTACAGGATTCTCACTAGCGACATCTTCGGTTCGAAAGCAGTACAACGACACTTGAGGTGCTGCCCCTACAAACTGGTCTTCTATAAAGCCTACAATAGTACTAGATACACGTGTCCCGTGTGTTGTTCCCGAAAATGCAAACTCGTTATCTTCTCTATCTACAAAATCGTACCCATCTAATAAACGTCCTTCTTCCCGAAGTCTTTCAAAACCTCCTGCTGTATCTACTCCTGGAAATCCTGCATCTAAAACGGCAATCACCATTCCTTCTCCGGTATAGTCTTGTTGGTGTAAAGTCTCCAATCCAAGCATTGTAGTTTGGACTTCTGTCTGGCCATAATTATAGTCTACTTGTTTTTTAGGCTGTGGAGCCTCTTTTACAAACCCAAAACTATCTGAACTCCTTGTAATATTTCTATTAGCAAAGTCTATACTTAACACAAACGCTAATGACCTTAATTCCTGTATCGCATTTTCAGTACCTCGTACGTGTACACAGTTAAACCATTTAGATTTTGCTAAAACGGTAATTCCGTTTTGTTGTTTTACCGTACTTATATAAGCTTCATTTACAGGAACGTCACGCTCATCTATAGGCGTGTTATGCATGTTTTTTCTATCTATCGCTTCTTGTGTAAGAATACTAATAGGATTTGCGAGACGAACTTCTACATCTTCTTTATCTGTAAAAAACACCCAAGCATCTTCTTGTGCTTGACTTCTTGCGTTAAGCGTAGTTACTAACAAAACACAAATAATGAGAATTTTTTTCATCCTACTACTTATTTTAAAGTTATGAAATTACCCCTGAGCCTAAACATTCACTCCCCTTATACCAAGCGACAAATTGTCCTTCTGAAATGGCAGACTGTAGGTTATTAAAAATGA
>CAZJRA010000268.1:0-2757 GCA_964548335.1 uncultured Flavobacteriaceae bacterium
AAACTAGACAGTTTGTTTATGTATGCCGTTGTATCTATCTTACTAGGTGCGCGTTTAGGACATGTTATCTTTTACCAACCGGAATTATTTAAAGAAGATTTCCTGTCTATATTTCTTCCGTTTAGATTTGTTCCTGAGTTTGAGTTTACGGGTTTTAGAGGTCTTGCTAGTCACGGTGCTGCAATAGCTACTATAATCGGCATGTATATCTACAATAAAAAAATACTTAACAAATCTGTTTTATGGTTATTAGACAGAGTTGTTATTACTTGTGCTTCTGGAGCTATCTTTGTAAGAATAGGTAATTTTCTTAATTCAGAAATGATAGGAAAGGTAACAGATAGCGCACTAGGAATTAAATTTGTACAAGATGAAATTTCTGGACGTCAAGCATCTGCTCTTACTAAAATACAAAATCCTAAAGAAGCGTATCAAGCGTTAACTAGCGACTCACAATTTGCAGACATTATCTCTTCTATACCCTATAGATACCCTGGGCAATTAATGGAGGCTGCTGGCTATGTTATCGTTTTTGGCATTTTATTGTTCCTCTATTGGAAAACTAATGCTGCAAAAAAGACTGGTTTATTATTTGGGCTTTTCCTACTACTACTTATGGGGGTTCGCATTATTGTAGAAAACTTTAAGGAAGTACAAGTAAATGACCGAAGTGACTGGATTCTAAATACTGGACAATTACTAAGCATTCCTTTTATTATAGCAGGTCTTTATTTTGTACTTAATGCACTTAACAAAAACAACACTAAACATGTCTAAATTTCTAACCTATATAGTAACTATTGTAATAGCTATAACGAGTTATAGTTGTAAAGAAAACTCAGGAAATCAAACCATTGCTCCTACAGAAATCTCATTTAAAAAAGAAGGCGAACTCACCTTATCTAAAAGTGATGGTACGTTTATTCGAAAAATAGATGTTGAGTTTGCAGAGGATGATTATGAAAGAGAAACTGGCTTAATGCACCGTTCTACACTAAAAGACTCTCAAGGAATGTTATTCACCTTTGAGCAAGAAGAACAACGTGCATTTTATATGAAAAATACACTCATCGCATTAGACATCATTTACCTAAACAAAGATGGTGTAATTGTAAGCTTTGCCGAAAATGCTAAGCCCGAAGACCTTACCCCTCTACCATCGCAAGTACCTGCTCAGTATGTATTAGAAATTAAAGGAGGACTCTCAGAAGATTGGGTATTAGAAATTGGTGATAAAATTGATTGGAAAAGGGAGTAGTTCTCTTTACTAAAAAGAATTCCTCTCATAACCTAATAACAAAAAAAATCTGCTCCATAATTGAAGCAGATTTTTTTAATTATAAAAGAGTTTAATACCTGACTATATCAGTAATTTATTATTTATCTAACCGCTAGTTTACGTGTTTGAGATGTTTGACCATCAGAAACAGTAACAAAGTAAATACCGGTACTAAGTTGTGAGATATTTAATGTCTCTTGCCCTACACCTACTTCTAATTGTTGTTCTAATAATAGTTTACCCGAAGTGTCAACAATTTGTAACTGTCTACTAGAGTTAGCCTCTTGAGAAATAGTAATAGCGTTTGTTGCAGGGTTAGGAAACAACTCAAAATCATTCTGAGTAAAATCCTCAGTATTTAATACTTCTGTACTTAATACGGCACAGCTAGTAGGCGTAAAAGGATTTACAGTTCCAAAGTCCCAAAACTGTTCATACTCTAAGCAAAAAAAGTATACTTTATCAAAGTTAGAAATATCTGTTCCTTCAGGGATATTTGCTGTAAATGATTGGTTTCCCGAAAAACTGTCTAGCAAAGCAAACTGAATATGTTCAAAATCGCCTACTACCCCATTTCTAATTTCAGAATCTGAAGCTCCATCAGAATTTATAAAAAAAAGACGCACATCTGGACCTGCAGCTACACTAAAATCACTCCCTAAATTAATAGTAACTGTATCATCTAAATTTAATGTTACAGTTACTTCTCCCGTAACATTATAACTCCCAATATTTATATTGTTACCAAAACCAAAGGCTGATTCTGTACACTGTGCTCGTAAACTCAAGTTTACAAGAAATACGCTGAGAAGTACTAAAAAGGTAGTTTTTTTCATAATGATATATTTTTGAAATAATTACTTAAAGACTTGTAGTCGTAATTAGTACGATTATTATACACTCATCTTTGTGTATTTTAAAAAATATCAAATCAACTTAAAATAAAAGCATAAAAAAAGTCCGTTTCATAATTGAAACGGACTTTTATATATTGTCTAGTGTCTACTTATTTCTTAGCAAGCCACTCATTTACTTTGTCTGGAGACATTACTGACTCAACAAAAGTATATGCTCCTGTTTTAGGAGACTTTACCATCTTAATCGCCTTAGTAAGACGCTTAGAACCTGTTTGTAACGATGCAACTGATTTCTTTGCCATATCTTGTTATTTTATCTCTTTATGAACAGTCATCTTCTTAAGTATAGGGTTGAATTTCTTCAATTCCATACGATCCGGAGTGTTCTTCTTATTTTTAGTTGTAATATATCTAGAAGTTCCTGGTTGTCCAGAAGTTTTATGCTCTGTGCACTCTAAAATTACCTGTACTCTGTTCCCTTTCTTTGCCATATTTAATTCTATTGTAATTCCTGCAAAAGCAGAAATCTAGTATTATTTTTTAAGAAAACCTTTTGCACGAGCTTCTTTAAGCACCGCAGAGATTCCTTTCTTATTAATATTTTTTAACGCAGAAGTAGAT
>CAZJRA010000269.1:0-2752 GCA_964548335.1 uncultured Flavobacteriaceae bacterium
ATATCTAGGAGTACACTATCCAGCAGATGTACTTACAGGTTGGATTATAGGGGGAAGTATAGGGTATGCTTTTTTTAGATTACAACAGTTTTTAATAAAGAAATATACTATTTCTTAGAAAGAGCTATTAACTCGTGAGCCGCTTCAAAAGGGGAAATTTCATTCTTTTGAACTGCTTCTGTTAGTTGAGAAAGTGTTTTCGCTACATGCTGGTTCGTATAAAAATTGTCTTTTAACGTGTTTTCTATAGTTTGTAGTAACCAGTATTTGTTTTGTTCACTTCGTTTTTGTTCAAAGTAATGAGTGTCTTTTGCCTCTGCAATATATTCTTCTATAATATTCCAAATGGCATCAATTCCTTTTTGCTCTAAAGCACTACAAGTAGTTACCTTAGGAATCCACCCACTGTCTTTAGGAGGGTAGAGGTGTAACGCTTTGGCGAAAGCCGTTTTTGCTAATCTAGCAGGTCTTTCATTAGCCCCGTCTGCTTTGTTTATAACAATGGTATCTGCCATTTCTATAATCCCTCTTTTTATACCTTGCAGTTCATCACCTGCTCCTGCTAGTTTTAATAACAAGAAAAAATCTACCATAGAGTGTACAATGGTTTCACTCTGTCCAACTCCTACAGTTTCTATTATAATAGTATCAAACCCTGCTGCTTCACATAAGATAATAGCTTCTCGTGTTTTTCTGGCAACGCCCCCTAAAGACTTGCCTGAAGCACTCGGGCGTATAAAACCTTTGGGATTTTGAGACAAGGTATCCATACGGGTTTTGTCTCCTAGTATACTTCCGTGAGAGACAGAACTAGTAGGATCTACTGCTAAAACCGCAACTTTGCGTCCTAAGGTTATAAGATAAGAACCAAAAGCTTCTATAAAAGTGCTTTTTCCTGCCCCTGGAACACCTGTAATACCAATGCGTGTAGAGTTATTTGCTTTTGGGAGGCATAGCTCGATTAACTGTTGTGCTTGCTCTTGATGTCTTGTAGAAATACTTTCTACTAAGGTAATTCCTTGGGATAGCGCAGTGTGATTTCCATCACTAATAGTGCGTGCTAGTTCTTGAATATCTAACGCACGTTTTTTACGTGTAGATTTTGCTTTCGCGAAAGCAGGATTAATGCCTTTTATAGGAGTTTTCTTAGCTGTCATGTACTATGTAAAGGTAATAAATTTGGAAGCTAAAGTATAACACCAAAGCTATTAAAGCAAGCTTAAGTTTTATTGCCGAATCCTAACAGATACATTATATTTGTGCGTTTTATAAAGGAAATCTCGTCGTAAGACTTATGAAAAATACGTGGTACTTAGGAATATTTGTTTTTGCTCTAGCTCTTATGGGGGTTAGCTTAGACAAGTCTACTAATGCCAATCAAGAAATAGTCTTAAAATTTACAGAGTCTGAGGTAACTTCAGGTCAGACAGAAGAGGTAATACGTTTTGTAAAATCACAATTAGAAACTATTGCAGTAGGGGAGATACAGATAAAAAAATCTGACTATGGAACCTTAAAAATTACCTACTATAGTGAAGTAGCTACAGCTCAAATTAAAAAACTTCTTTCTTCTCAAAGTAAACTCGTTTTAAGTGACGTTGTGCGTAATGGAGAAAATCAGTTTCCTGAGCCGGATACAGATGATTTTGAAGGATATCAATTAGATGTTTTTGAAATACAAACTTCTAAAGATTTTGCGGGTGCAAGCGGTACTATTGTAGAGTTTAAGACAGAAAGTATACGTTTTTATACACCAGATGTATATACTTTTTCTGAACAATTAATAAAGGAAGAAACTGCAAACATAAAACGTACATTTCTTATAAATACTACTATTACTCTCGCAATAGTAGATAATTTTTGTACAGTTCCTCAAGTACGGGCTGGCCCTGTTGTAGGATAGATGTTCTTGTCTATCAGATGCTTATATTTTAATTACCAATTAACTTAATTCATAACGATCATTTATACACTAGATATGTATCAGGTGTAGATCATAAAAACAATCAAAATGCAAAATAAAGGACTCATAAGAGTATTTGCGATCATTTTTGGATTGGTATGTTTATACCAATTATCATTTTCTTATTTTACAAATAAGACAGAAACACAAGCAAAAGAGTTTGCTATTTCTAAAGCTGGAGATAATTCAGACCTACGTGATGTAGTAGAAAGAGCTTATATAGATAGTATAGGAGATAATGCCATTTTTGCAGGAATTACCTATAACGATGCAAAGTCTAAAGAACTTAAAAAAGGTCTTGACCTTAAAGGAGGAATTAATGTTATTCTTCAAGTTTCTATAAGAGATATTTTAGGAGGTTTAGCTAACAATAGTAAAGACCCTTCTTTTATTTCGGCACTTAACGCAACAGATGAGATTCAAAAAAATAGTCAGAATACATATTTTGAAGATTTTTTAACGGCTTTTGAAAAGCAAGGAGGAGATGCAAAATTAGCTTCTCCAGATATATTCTCTAATATTATCCTAGCAGATAAAGTAGACACCTCTATGAATAATGGTGAGGTTGCTTCTGTATTAGAAAAAGAGATTAAAGAAACGATTGTCTCTGCTTTTGAGACGCTACGTAACCGTATTGATAAATTTGGTACAACACAGCCTAATATTCAAAGTTTAGGAGATAATGGACGTATTCTTATTGAGCTTCCAGGAGCAAAAGATATGGAGCGTGTAGTTTCATTAGAATCTAAAAAAGCACCAGAATCTGATCAAAAACGAGTTCGGAAAGTA
>CAZJRA010000270.1:0-2749 GCA_964548335.1 uncultured Flavobacteriaceae bacterium
TAATGCAATTAATCACATGTTTCAACAAGGAATAAAAGGTGTAGATTTTGTGATTTGTAATACTGATGCACAGGCACTAGAGAATAGTACTGTCCCTATTAAAATACAGTTAGGTGTGGGGCTTACAGAAGGACTTGGGGCTGGTGCTAATCCAGAAGTTGGAGAGAAGGCAGCTGTAGAGAGTGAGCTGGATATAAAAGAAATGTTGGGAACCAATACCAAGATGATATTTATCACTGCAGGTATGGGTGGTGGAACAGGAACAGGAGCCGCTCCTGTGATTGCAAAAATGGCTAGAGAAATGGATATCCTTGTCGTAGGGATAGTAACCATTCCTTTTCAGTTTGAAGGGAAAATGCGTAATGATCAAGCACAGGAAGGTGTTGACCGTTTGAGAAGGCAGGTAGACTCTCTTATCGTAATTAATAATAATAAGCTTCGTGAAGTATATGGTAACCTTGGGTTTAAAGCTGGGTTTAGCAAGGCAGATGAAGTACTTGCTACCGCTTCAAGAGGTATTGCAGAAGTAATAACACATCACTATACTCAAAATATTGACCTTCGTGATGCAAAAACGGTATTAAGCAATAGTGGTACTGCTATTATGGGAAGTGCTACTTCTAGTGGTTCTAACCGTGCTCATGAGGCGATTACAAAAGCGCTTGACTCCCCGTTATTAAATGATAATAAGATTACTGGAGCAAAAAATGTCCTCTTACTTATTGTTTCGGGAGGTGATGAAATTACAATTGATGAGATAGGAGAAATTAACGATTATATTCAAGGAGAAGCAGGGAATAGCGCCAATATTATTATGGGTGTAGGAGAAGATGAAGCTCTTGCAGAAGCAATTTCTGTAACGGTTATTGCTACGGGATTTGATCATGAGCAACAAAATGATATCGTTAATGTTGAGACTAAAAAAATAATACACACTCTAGAAGAAGAGCAACGTGCAGAGCAAATCTTGCTAGAGAAAAAAGAGACTCCATCTCAAATACAAAATAGTATTGAAATACCTAAGGATGATGTGGTTTCTAACGAAACGATTATACACTCTTTAGAGCTAGAGGAGGAGACGCCTACAGTTGTAGAGAAACCATCTATGGATATGAGTAGTGTAGATGCGACAGACCTACTTAGAGAAATACCTGTGGTGTACGATGAGGTCTTAGCAGTGTCAGAAGAAGATTTTGAGATTATAGATGCGGTAGATAGTCAAGCTGTTTCTAAAGAGCCAGAATTAAATGACGCCCCTGTTTTAGACAATACAATGCTTTCATTTGATATGCCTGCAATAGATAGTCCAGATTTATTTGTTCCTAAGGAGACAATTAAAGAGGAAGTTCCGGCAGAGGCTCCTGTAATGTTTCGTTCTGAAGAGGATATTATGGATATAGAAGTAAATGACCCTATAGAAGTTGTTGCCACTTCAGAAGAACCTCAAGCTAAGCGTTATTTGTTAGAGGATGATACTGAGCTATCAAATAAGAACGATAGCACTAAGGTTATAAAGGAGACAGTTGTAGAAGAGGAGGAAATTGCTTTTGAGACAAAGATTGTACCTGTAGCGCCATCTAAAGAGCAATCTTTAGATGAAGAAGTAGACCCTTTAAACAGTCCAATTTCTAAGATTTTAGTAGATAGAGCGGAAGAGCGTAAGCGCAAGATGAAGGAATTTAATTATAAGTTTCATAACAATCATACACGCATAGATGATATAGAGAAAGAACCTGCTTATAAGCGTATGGGGATTGATTTAGAGGAAACTCCTAACAAAGAAGGGAGTTTGTCTAGAACATCGCTATCAACAGATGAAAATGATGATATCCAATTACGTCGTAATAACTCTTTTTTGCACGATAATGTAGATTAATAGAACTCTTTAGGTCAAGACATACTTTTTCGTTTGTTTCTACGAACAGAGAAAACATAAAAAAACTATATATGAGTTTATCTCAACAGATTATGACGGCCATGAAAGAGGCCATGAAAGCTAAAGATCAAAATGCACTTACCTCTTTAAGAGCGGTAAAATCTGCGATATTGTTAGCACAAACAGAAAGTGGAGCAAAACAAGAGCTTACAGAAGATCAAGAGCTTAAATTATTGCAGAAACTAGTAAAACAACGTAAAGACAGTGCAAAAATATTTACAGAACAAGGCCGTTTGGATCTTGCAGAACCAGAGCTAGCTCAAGTAGAGGTTATTGCTAAGTTTTTACCAGAACAAATGGATGAAGATGCAGTAAATGCAATTGTAAAGGAAGTGGTAGAGGCCACTGGAGCTGCAGGAATGAAGGATATGGGTAAAGTGATGGGGCAAGTAAACGCTAAGGTAGCAGGAAGAGCTGATGGAGGCACTGTAGCGAGTCTTGTAAAGGCTTTTTTGATGAAATAAGAAATGTGTTTTTACTTGAGGTAAATTACACGTTTAAAGTTGCATAAATAGGCTTCGTAGTTCAACTGGATAGAATATCAGATTTCGGCTCTGAGGGTTGGGGGTTCGAATCCTCCCGAGGTCACCACATTTAGCTCCTGTAAGTTACTGATTTACAGGAGCTTGTAATTTATAATCTTGTCTTCATATTCCGTGAATAAACGCATACTCATAATTACTTACTATTGGCCACCCTCAGCTGGTGGAGGAGTACAGCGTTGGCTTAAATTCTCTAAGTATCTCCCAGATAATGGGTGGACACCTATCATATACACACCTCAGAACCCTAGCTATAGTCTCCAAGATCTTA
>CAZJRA010000271.1:0-2746 GCA_964548335.1 uncultured Flavobacteriaceae bacterium
AGCTTATACTATGCACAGTCTTGTTAAACTTTCAGATTAGTATAATAAGTTAAATTTAGACTACATAGAATTGATATAAGAAATACTTATACTTATTTTTGTCATCAAATACTCTTGAATATGACTATTACACAGCTTAAATATGTACTTGCAGTTGCAGAACATGCTAATTTTACAAAAGCAGCTCAAATGACGTATGTTACTCAGCCTACTTTGAGTATGCAAATACAAAAGTTAGAAGACGAGTTAGATGTACTCATATTTGATAGAAGTAAAAAACCTATTGAGCTTACAGATATTGGAAAAAAGATAGTACAACAAGCAAAGAATATTGTAAACGAAGCCAATAGGATTAATGATATCGTAGATCAACAAAAAGGATTTATAGGAGGTGAATTTAGATTAGGTGTGATTCCTACCATTATGCCAACTTTACTTCCAATGATCTTACGAAATTTTATAACTAAGTATCCTAAAGTAAAGCTTAAAATAGAAGAGCTTACTACAGGTACAATTATAGAACGATTAGAAGATGGTCACCTAGATGCTGCCATTGCAGCAACTCCCCTATTAAATCCTACTATAAAAGAAAGACCACTCTATTATGAGCCATTTATGGCTTATGTCCCAGAAAATCATCGTTTACATTCTAAAGATATATTAGAAACATCAGATTTAAATCTATCTGACATGTTATTGTTAGAAGATGGACATTGTTTTAGAGATGGAGTTATTAACCTTTGCAAAGCAACCCGAGAGAATACAGAAGATTCATTTTCGCTAGAAAGCGGGAGTTTTGAAACTTTAATAAAGTTAGCTAATGAAGGATTAGGCATGACACTACTGCCTTATTTACACACTTTAGATCTTCCTGAAAAAGAAAAAGCTTATTGCAAATCTTTTAAGGAACCATCTCCAGCTAGAGAAGTAAGTCTTATTTTTCCTAGCAGTGAACTTAAAATGCATATTATAGAAGCATTAAGAACAACAATTGCTGGTGTTATTAAAGGAGCTATCCTATTTCAAAATGTAGAAATTATAAGCCCTATAAATCGTAACTAAAAAGAGACCTCTAATTAAGAGGTCTCTTTTATTTATTTTAAGTAGATTAAACATTTGTTCAATTCTGCTTTACCTTCTATTAAGGTGTCTATCCAGATACGAAGTTCTTCAATTTCAAAGGGAAGTAATCTCTCCATTGCCTTTTGTACTTCTTTACAAAAAAGTACTGTATCAAAACTCACTTTTTCAAGTATTGTTTTTGTGTATTCAAACATTGCTCTAGCCATCTTCGAATTAGTTTTAGGTTAATTTTAAAATGATGCTTCTATAAATGGGGGTTAAAAATTTGTACTAAATATAATTCATTTTTGCCATTTTTTTATTCTTTTAATAAAAAAATAACATATTTAATCTAGTATTCTAGCTTTATAAATTACTTAATACAAGTTATTTAACAATACCGTTATCCTCCTACCCTCTGCTATCATTCACTTAGGTGTATGAGTCGTAAACTATTTCACAATCTTTCATATTTTAAACTAAAAAGCTACTACAAGCAGATATAGTTTCTTTTTATAAACGTCTATAAAACAATCTTATATTTCATAAAAAGTGTATCAAATTTCAAAAAACACTTTGAAATAAAAACACAAATAACTGATTTAAAGCAACTTAACATTTATGGCATACCCTTTGTATAGTATTAAGCGTCGGTAAAATGACACAGTTATAATTTAAAATTTAGTATTATGAAAAATTTAGCAATCTTACTTATAGGTCTAATCACCTTAAGCAGCACAACATTTGCATCAAACACTTCTACAAGTGAGTCTACAGCTCGATACAATGCTGTATTTGACGGAAGCAAGTACGTTTTTGTGGAGAATGGTATAGAGTTTTCATTATTTCCAGATGGAGAATTTGACTTCTACATTCCAGAGTATGTACAAGGTGTAGACGTAAACGTTAATGCAGGGCCTGTAGGAATAAGTTTTAACACGGGTTACGATTATGATTCTTATGTACAGTATGACAACTATGGAGCTGTAATTCAGATAGAAGATACACCTCTTTATTACGATAACTACGGGAGATTATCTAGAGCTGGTGATGTTAGAATTAACTATAGAAACAATCGTATTACACGTGTAGGAGGGTTATATGTACACTACAACAATTATGGAGTATATAGTCATTACACAGGTTTTATAAATGCGTATAACAGAAGCTATGTATTTCACCCATATCACAACTTCTTTTATAGACCTTTATTTAACAGATGTCTAGTTTGGACGACTCCTTATAGAAAGTCTTATACACCTGTACGTTATAGCTATACATATCATAGAAACAACTATTATAGAGGATATTCGAATGGTTACGTAAATGGGAACAGAAAATTTATAAAGCCTAGAACAGGACGTGTAGCACATACTAATGGACGAAGAGGTAACGTAGATCGCAGTAATAGAAGTTTTAGAAAAGTGAATACTACTAGTAATCGTAACAGAACAAGTGTAGTACGTAACTCTAACAAAAGAAACAACGCTTCACGCTCTACAAGTAGCAACAGAAATACTTCAAGAGCTATAGTATCTAATAATACTAATCGTACTAAAAGAGTAACGAGAGTAAACACTACAAGAACAACTCCTACAACGAAGCCTAGTACAAATAGAAATGCACGTACTACAACAAAAAGAAATGTTCAAAAGTTCTAAAACAACGAAGCGATTTTCTCTTG
>CAZJRA010000272.1:0-2744 GCA_964548335.1 uncultured Flavobacteriaceae bacterium
ACAAAGCATTCTCTTTCCTGCTTTGTACTCTCTAGCAGCATGACCACTCATATACCCGCGTATAACCATCTCTACCATAAAAGGATCACATCTCTTTCCTACAGCTACATTAGGGTCTGGAGTCGCTATTAACCAATTAGGCACAAGATCTTCTGTATCTCGCATCATCTTAGTCGCTATCTGATTAAGTATTTGCCCTTTGTAAGGTATTCCTTTAGGCATCACTACGTCAAAAGCACTCAATCTATCTGTAGCAATCATCACTAACAAATCATTCTCTAAGGTATACACTTCACGTACTTTTCCTTTGTAAACATTTTTTTGTCCTGGAAAATTAAAGTTAGTATCTATAATGGTATTCATAAAGTATCTTGGCCCAAGCGGGTTTTCTTTAAGTTAAATAAAAACAAAAATAATCTAATTTCTATTCTCTATCTCTTTATAAGCAGCAATCATTTCCTTAACAAGTGGGTGTCTCACGACATCTTTGTCATCTAAATAAATAGACCCAACTCCTTTTACATTTTTAAGAATAACCAGCGCTTCTTTTAGGCCGCTAGTTACACGTCTAGGTAAATCTATCTGTCCTGGATCTCCTGTAATCATAAACTTTGCATTACGCCCCATACGTGTTAAAAACATTTTCATCTGCGCATGAGTCGTGTTTTGTGCCTCATCAAGAATTACAAATGCATTATCTAAAGTTCTTCCTCTCATAAATGCCATAGGCGCAATTTGTACCACCCCTTTTTCTATATAACTAGCAAGTTTTTCTGAAGGGATCATATCTCGTAACGCATCGTATAAAGGCTGCATATAAGGGTCTAATTTTTCTTGTAAATCACCCGGTAAAAAACCAAGGTTCTCTCCTGCTTCTACAGCTGGCCTTGTAAGAATAATGCGTTTAACAGTCTTTTCTTTAAGTGCTTTTACAGCAAGGGCAACTCCTATATAAGTTTTCCCTGTTCCTGCAGGTCCTATTGCAAAGACAAGATCATTCTTAGCAGCAGCTTCTACAACTTTACGTTGGTTTGCTGTTTGTGGTTTAATTAATTTACCACTCACGCCGTGTACTAATACATCTCCACTCCCTTTTGTAGTTTCATAATCTTCTTTACTAGTACTTGTAAGCACTCGTTCTATTACATTTTCATCAATCTTATTATACTTCCCAAAATGCTCTACAAGCATTGCTACTCGCTTATCAAATTCTTCTAGTAAATCTTCATCTCCATATGCTTTAATTTTATTGCCCCTAGCTACAATTTTTAACTTAGGATAATACTCTTTAAGCTTTGCAATATTTGCATTACGTTGTCCAAAAAATTCACGTGGATTGATCTCTGAAAGTTCTATAATTAATTCGTTCAAAAGGCTAGAAGATTTTTAGGCGTTACTACTTAATTTATTTTAGCTTTGTATTACAACTAATTTACGCAAAAAATGAATGATACTCAACTGTAAATTAGACTGTATTATTAACAATGATTACGTAATAGTAGCTTCCCTATTTTCACTTCATATAGTTAAGTAGGAAAAGTGACACTAACCGAAAACCTATGGCAATTATAACCCTTACAACAGATTTTGGACATAAAGACCATTTTGTCGGGGCTGTAAAAGGAGCTATTTATAGTGCATTAGACACTGTTAAAATTGTAGATATCTCTCATGAGGTTTCGCCATTTCATATTACAGAAGCGGCGTATATCATCCAAAATGCCTATAAAAATTTCCCAGTTGGGAGCGTACATATTATAGGTGTAGATAGTGAACTCACTCCGGAGACAAACCATATTGCCGTTAGATTAAAAGACCACTATTTTATTTGTGCTAATAATGGGATTATGTCTCTCATCACAAAAGATGTTGCACCCCAAGAACTTGTTGAAATAAACATTCATGACCATATCTCTTCTAACTTTACGGTAATGGACATTTTTGTGCAAGTCGCTTGTCATATTGTTAGAGGTGGTACATTAGGTGTAATAGGGAAACCCTTGCAGGATGTAAAACCCATTATAAATATCAAGCCTATAATACACGAGACTCATAAGCGCATTATGGGCAATGTGATTTATGTAGATAATTACGGTAATGTAGTAAGTAATATTACTCAAAAACTTTTTGAAGACGTTGGCAAAGGAAGGGACTTTAAAATAGAAGCCCGAGGCGTAATGATGAACACCATATACAATTCATATAGCGAAGCCATCAACTTTACATTAGATAAAAAACAGCGAGAAGAAGACGGAAAAAAACTTGCTCTCTTTAACTCTGCTGGCTACCTAGAACTTGCTATTTATAAAAGCAATTCCTCTACCGTAGGAAGTGCCTCTACGTTATTTGGCCTTGATTACAAAGACACTATTACCATAAACTTTATAGACTAATGCTTGTTAGAATTGTAAAATTACGCTTTCGCGAAAATGAGGTTTCCAACTTCTTAGCTCACTTTGAAACTGTAAAGAATACTATTAGAAACTTTCCGGGCTGTCAATTTTTAGAATTGTACAGGGACCAAACAGAGCCAACCATCTTCTTCACCTATAGTTATTGGGAGAATGTGCAAGCATTAGACAATTACCGCCACTCAGATATCTTTAAAGAGATATGGGCAGCTACTAAACCTAAATTTGCAGCAAAGCCAGAGGCATGGAGTGTCGATAAATTGGCTAGTTTAGAGTAAGGTTTGGGTAAAAACCTAAGGAGTAGAAATTTTATCTCTTAATACTTTTAAACTA
>CAZJRA010000273.1:0-2744 GCA_964548335.1 uncultured Flavobacteriaceae bacterium
CTCATTAACTCAGTCGAAAGCAGCCTACGTAGAAAATGAACTGATTGTTCAATTTGCCAACTTAAATCGTCTGTTGGATTTACTTAGTAATCCAACGGAAAATTATGAGATAAAATCCTAACAAAAAAACGAAAACACAAATACGGTACACTTTAATGCAAGCTTAAGGCAAGATGGAAATGTGGTTTACAATCATAAAAATAGTTTAATAGTATTTGATAAAGATTATAAGGCTATCAAACAATTAAAGTTTAATATGGAGTATGAAACAGGTTTTGAAGTCGATGTTTCAAAAAAGAATGATATTCCATATAAAAAGAAGACGGAAAGCCATATTATGGAGCTTTCATTTAATACATTAAAAAATAAAAAATATTCGATAGGCTATTATACATCAAAACTTAATGGTGTCATAAAAACAGATAAGAGTACAGATAAAGTCATTTCTGAACAAAGTTTATTTGTAACAGAAAGTGAATTGGGTAAAAAACTAAAAAAGGAAACTATGGACTTCTATAAACCCTTTTATGAAAGTATGCCAAATAACTTGAAAACGAAGGATGTTAAAATATTATTGACTAAAAACGAAAAAGACTTTTTAGACACAAAGGAATAATACAATATGAATAACTGATATTGATTTTAACTATTTCACTTCATTTTGTGATGAGATAAAAAAGGTTAAAAACAAAAAAATGCCACTCTTTTAAAGTGGCATTTTTTATACTATATATATAATGCGTAGATTATAGTGTACCTACCATATCTTCTGGTTTAACCCACTCTGCAAACTCTTTTTCGGTTACATAACCTAGGTTAATAGCTTCTTCTTTTAAGGTAGTACCGTTTTCGTGTGCGGTATTTGCAATTTCGGCAGCTTTATAATACCCTATTTTTGTGTTTAATGCAGTAACAAGCATTAATGAGTTATTGAGTAACTCTTTAATACGAGCTTCATTTGGCTCTATACCTGAGGCACAATTCTCTGAGAAAGAAACACAAGCATCACCTATAAGTTGTGCAGATTGTAAAAGATTTGCAGCCATAACAGGTTTAAAAACTTTAAGCTCATAATGTCCTTGCATTCCACCTACACCTATAGCAACATCATTACCCATTACTTGAGCACATACCATAGTAATAGCTTCACTTTGTGTAGGGTTTACTTTTCCAGGCATAATAGATGATCCTGGCTCGTTTGCGGGGATCGTAATCTCACCAATACCACTACGTGGACCAGATGCCATTAGACGAATATCGTTTGCAATTTTATTTAAAGATACAGCTAGTTGCTTAAGTGCTCCGTGTGTCTCTACAATAGCATCATGAGCAGCAAGAGCTTCAAATTTATTCTCTGCAGTTTTAAATGGAAGCCCTGAGAACTCAGCCATATATTCTGATACACGCTTTGCATACCCCTTAGGAGTATTAAGACCAGTACCTACAGCAGTACCTCCTAAAGCTAGTTCAGAAAGGTGATCTAGCGTGTTTTCTAAAGCTTTTAATCCGTGATCTAATTGCGATACGTATCCAGAAAACTCTTGCCCTAATGTTAGAGGAGTAGCATCCATAAGGTGCGTACGCCCAATTTTAACTACATTTTTAAAGGCTTCAGATTTTGCTTTAAGGGTATCTCTAAGTTGCGTTACTCCTGGTATAGTTGTTTCTACAATTTTTTTATAACCTGCAATATGCATTCCTGTAGGAAAGGTGTCGTTAGATGATTGTGATTTATTAACATCATCATTAGGTTGTAGCGTTTTTTCTCCTTCTCCTACCGTCTTACCTGCAAGCTGATGTGCACGATTTGCAATCACTTCATTTACATTCATATTACTTTGTGTACCTGACCCTGTTTGCCAGATAACTAATGGAAATTGGTCATCGTGTTTCCCTTCTAAAATCTCATCACATACTTGAGCGATAAGATCTCTCTTTTCTATAGGAAGAGCCCCTAACTCACAATTAGTATATGCTGCTGCTTTTTTAAGAATAGCAAATCCTTGTACAATTTCTATAGGCATAGAACCAGCAGGTCCTATTTTAAAATTATTACGAGATCTTTCAGTTTGTGCTCCCCATAATTTATCTGCAGGGACTTTTACTTCTCCTATCGTGTCTTTTTCAATTCTAAATTTCATATAGTAATATTATATAATGAGATTGCTAATTTACAATATTATGTTTATTTGTGTTGTCAATAAGGTGTCAATAAATCTGTATTTTCTATTGTGAGAAATAAATATTATACGGTATCTTTGAGCTTTAATTAAGAAATAGGCAACGATATGTTTGATTTTGATCAGTACTTAGGTTTTTTAGCATTTTTAACCATTCTTACGATAGGATTTTGGTTAATGATTTTCTTACTAACATTTGTGATTCCTTACTGGATAGGAGGGTCTATAATAGAAGTAATTAAAGAGAAAAAAAAATTTAGAAAAGCAAAGGACAACGGATAATTATCTTGATGATATAAATTAAAAAAGGGATTTGCCATTGGTAAATCCCTTTTTTTTATGGAAAATGTTTTATCCTTCAAACTCTTCGTCACGACCAAGACCGTCTTGTCGATTTCTCTTTTTCTTTTGATTAAAACGATAGGTAAAAGAAAAATTAATGGATCGTTCTCTAAACTGGAGTATACTCTCTCCAGGGAATGGAAAACTCACAGTTGCAATTCTCTTTCTAGAATTAAAGACATCTCTGATATTAAGGGCTAAAGACCCTTTTTCTTTTAATAT
>CAZJRA010000274.1:0-2737 GCA_964548335.1 uncultured Flavobacteriaceae bacterium
CACTAGATATTATCGAAACTTATCAACACTATATTTTTGACTGATACGTATACAGGTCGTAGTAGCGACCTTGTTGTGCAATTAATTCGTCATGAGTTCCTTGTTCTGCAATACGTCCAGATTCAATCACCAAAATTTGATCTGCTTTTTTGATTGTACTCAATCTATGTGCAATAACAATAGTGGTTCTATCTTTTACCAGTTCTGATAAGGATTTTTGGATTAAGCCCTCGCTCTCTGTATCTAGATTAGAAGTTGCTTCGTCTAGAATAATAATTTTAGGATTTGCTAGAATCGCTCTTGCAATAGCAATACGCTGGCGTTGCCCTCCAGAAAGCTTCACTCCTCGTTCTCCAATTAAAGTATCTAAACCATCGTCAAAACGGTTTGTAAACTCATCTACATATCCTGCTTTTACAGCCCGTTGTAATTGAGCTTCACTAGCATCTGGGCGCGGAAATAGGATATTATCTCGTATTGTTCCTTCAAAAAGAAATTCGTCTTGTAGCACAACACCTAAATGCTGTCTAAAACTAGATAACTTTACTTTGGATAGATCGTGACCGTCCATTGTAATAATACCTGACTCTGGAGTTAAAAACGTAGCCGAAAGCCCTGCAATAGTAGACTTTCCAGAACCAGAACTCCCTACCAATGCTATGGTAGATCCTGCAGGAGCGTCAAAACTTATATTATGTATAACCTCTTTACCCTCTTCATACGAGAAAGAAACATTATTAAAGACTAGATTTCCTTGCAATGAATCAAGCACTATAGATCGATCTCCTAGATCATCTTCAGGAGTCATATTCATAAGCTCTTCTGTACGATCCAATCCTGCCAATGCCTCTGTAAGTTGACTTCCTATATTACTCATTTGAATAATAGGAGCTACTAAAAAAGCAAGCAATAGAGTGAATAGTAAAAAATCTCCTACCGTAAGGCTCCCTTGTATCATATTATAACCTCCCATTGTCATAACCCCTACCGATGCAAACCCTAATAAAAAAGTAGAGCTACTAGTCATAATAGCAGTTGCTGTTAAGCTCTTTTTTACATTCTTAAAAAGTCTATCTACTCCTTCTTCAAAGCTTTTATTCTCTTGCGCCTCTGCTCCAAAACCTTTAATAACTCTAACACCTGCAAGCGTTTCGGTAAGACGTCCTTTTACTTCTGCGTTGATTTTTCCGCGTTTTCTAAAAATAGGCCTAATGTATTTAAAAGCGCGTAAAGCAACATACCCAAAAATTCCTAAGGGTAGAAATACAAACAAGGTCATCATCACATTTATTCTAATAAGCAATACTAGAGAAACCACTGCCGTAATAGTACCTCCTACTAGTTGAACTAAACCTGTACCAATAAGATTACGCACCCCTTCTACATCACTCATAATACGAGATACAAGCGCTCCCGATTTTTCATTATCAAAAAAGCTAATAGGTAATGACAATACCTTTTTTTGCACTTGTGCTCTAAGCTCTGAAATGAGAAACTGTGCCTGTACACTTAAAATACGCGTTAATAAAAAAGAAGTGATAGCCTGTACGAGAAGCGCCGTAATAACCATCCAAGTAAGATTATATAAAGCATCTAAATCGTTGTTAGGCACAATTTCATCTAACAATTCTTTAGATTTTAAAGGCAATATAAAACCTGCTAGACGACCTATTAAAATAAGGAAAAGCCCAATACAAACAAGTTTCCTTCTAGGCCATATAATCGTTTTAAAAGCAGTGGCGATACTCACCTTAGGTTTTTTACTCTCATTTTTTATCATAAAGTAAAACTAGGTATAAATATGCTTTCGCAAAAGCATAACAAGAGCATTTTAATCTTTAAAGAATATATAAGAATTACAAGAAATCACCCGTGAGAATAGAACTAATCCTTAACAATAATAACCGTAGCCGTTACTCCTGTCGCAAGGTTCCATATATTAGAAGAAATAACCTGTTTATTATCATCATACATAATAAACTGAGCTGTATTAGGACCTGACGTCCCTTGATTTAAAGCGACAATATCTATTTTATTAAAGCCTTTTTCTAAATCAATATAAAACCCTTGAAAATCACCTTGTAAATTAATATTTGGGTGAATAATAACATCGTTTATAGAAATACTCACTCTATCTCCATCTACAAACTCGTGATCTCTGTATAAAAATCTAACAAACTTAGAGCCGCTTCTAAAATCACCTAAATATTGATCTTTATAAAATTCAGGTTTTAAGCCTATATCTTTTTTAGCCAGATGTTTGTTTAATTTCTTTTCTAGAGACTTGTACTCCTTTTTTGCAAATGTCTCGCCTTGATTAAAATGTGCTTCTCGTTTCTTCTTTCCTGGGAGAGGCTCGCTAAGATTTACTTTACTCTTTATCACAAGTGTTCCTGAAGAAATAAGCCCCGTTGCTTTTTCTGGTGATAACAGTACAGATTTTTTTGTTTCATTATTATCTAAACCTCCAATCTCTATAGACTTACTAGGCAAGTCTAATTGAGCCTGTACACCCAAAGGCAACCATAGTATCGCAAGTAATACTCCTAAATTGTTGATATGTGTACGTAGATTATTTTTCATCTTAAGTCTTGTAAATATAAGAATTATGATACTAAACTAATTATTTACTACTCTCAATAGTAGCAAAAGCCATACCATTCTTACGCAGAATACAGCATCTTATTTTAGAATACTAGATTAAAATGACTTCTTATCATACAGTACAATTAGGTTG
>CAZJRA010000275.1:0-2721 GCA_964548335.1 uncultured Flavobacteriaceae bacterium
AGATATATAGAAGTACTATCAGTAATTTTGTCATTATGTATAGTTGTATCCTTTTTAGTTGAACAACTAAGGAAGATACCATGTAAGAATAATGTAACGACTAGATATTGTAAAATAGATTTGTTATTCATGAATAACAAATCTAAAAAAAAGCTCTAAACAATTTAGGGCTTTTTTTTATTTATAAAAGATAGAGTTATTATCTACCTCTGTCAAGTCCACCTGAATTATCAGGTTCAGTTCTTCGTATTCCCTGTTCTTCAAATTGGTTGATGTCTTCATCAATTTCATTTTCTGGAGTGCAAGAGAACGTTAAAACAGTAAGGTATTCCCTTTCGAATATGATGGGAAATCCTAAAAAGAACCCGCTTTATTTAGCGATATAAAAGTCCAGTACTTATAATCGTTCTCCCAAAATTAGTATAATAAGTTAAGCTTCAAAAAGGACAAGAAATTGCCATAGAAGGGAAGCTTACAAATCGGTCTTGGGAAGACAAAGACGGAAACAAAAGGATACATTACAGAAGCTCAATGCAATGAGCTACTTATGCTAAGTAAAAATGGGTAAGATTATATCCAATTAAAAAGTCTCTATTAGCAAATGCTAATAGAGACTTTTTAAAATAATATCATTTTTTATGTACTACTTATCGCTGTACAATAATAAACTCAGATCTTCTATTTAATTGATGCTCTTCATCACTACATTCTACCCCATTAGAACATCTATTAACAAGCTGTGTTTCTCCATATCCTTTACCTGTAATTCTAGAAGAATTAACACTTCCAATTTGGATGATATAATCTTTTGTAGAAACGTTTCTACGACCAGATAATTTTAAATTATATCCATCACTTGCACGACTATCGGTATGAGAACGAACATCTATTTTTAAGGTAGGGAATTGAGACATTACGGCAATTACTTTTTCTAATTCAAGAGCTGCATCTCTACGGATAAATGATTTGTCAAAATCAAAATAAATAGGATTTAATCGTAAACTAGCTGTTAAGTCACTTCCTACATCTTCTACCGTTAATGGTGGGGTTAAATAAGGCACAGCATTTATTACCGCTCCTAATCTGTTACCTGTAGTAACGGTATCTTCAGCAGGTTCATAATTATCTTTAGAGGCTCTTATAACATAAAAAGCATCACAATCTACTTCTGGAAAACTAAAATTTCCTACAGCATCGCTTTCTACTGTAGCTAGAACCTCATCGTCAACATTTCTCAACTCAACCGTTGAAAAAGGTAAAACTATCTCAGTATTTATATCCTTAGTTACCCCCGTAATAGTTTGATAGCATTTTGTAATTAATTCTTCTTTTCTCTCACAAGAATAGATGTCATCATTCCCCATTCCTGATGAGCGACTAGAAGAAAAATATCCTCTTCCAGTTTCGTCATTTAAAATCAAGCCAAAGTCATCTACTTCACTATTAATAGGCTTACCTACATTGTAAGCTTCTGCACCTTCATAACTAAGATCAGTAACAAATATATCCAACCCTCCTAGACCTACATGACCATCAGAAGCAAAAAATAATTTATTTTCTTCAGTTACAAATGGAAATGTTTCTCTTCCTTCTGTGTTAATAATATTTCCGAGATTAACAGGTTGTCCAAAAGAGTTGTCATCGTTAATAGCAATTTTCCACAAATCACTTGAGCCTCTAGTCCCTGGTCTATCAGAAGCAAAATAAAGAGTCTTTTCGTCAAGACTCAATGTTGGGTGTGAAGTAGAGAAGTTATCACTATTAAAAGGTAGCTCCTCAGGAACACTCCACTCACCACCTTTCTTTTTACTTCTAAAAAGCTTTAGTTTTGTTACCCCTTCAAGATCTGTCTTAAGCTTATCTTCTTTCGTATAGTTATTACGAGTAAAATAAACTACATCTTTCTTTTTATTAAACACAGACGTACTCTCGTGATAAAGTGTATTTATTTCTTTATCAAATCTAGTGATCTTAGGACTTTTACTTTTAGGATTATCTACAAGGAATAAATCTAAAAAGGGTTGATCATTCCAGTCATGCTTTAAGTCTCCTGTACTTTCTTTTCTATTAGACGAAAACACAAGTTGCTTACCATAGAAACTAGGAGCAAAATCCTCTAAACCAGAATTAAAAGATACATTCTTTATCTCATATCTTCCTGATTGTTTTTCGATCTCTTTTAGATAGTCACGTTCCTTAAGAAACAACTCACCTCTGTAATCATCTTTTTTAAGCGTTAGAAATTTTTCCATCTCCCTGTCAGAAAGACCATATTTCCCGGTACTCTTAAGCGACTGAGCATATCTAAAATAATATTCTGCATTTTTAACATTAGGCTTTTTATCATTTTTAAGCAGTTTTGCATACCAATTTGCTGCTTCTTTATATTCGCCAGTAAAATAATAGGAATCACCTAACCTTCTTAATACATCTTTAGTTTTGAATCCACGGTCTGCTAGATGTGTATACAGTTTTCTTGCATCTACATAAGCATGGCCTTCAAAGTCTTCTGTAGCTTCTTTTATTTTTCTTTTCTGAGCTTGTAAACTAAGAGAAAAAACACAAATAATTAGTAGTAAAGTGTTTCTGTACAATTTTTGTTTCATAACCATTCTAATTTCATAAACTCCTCTCACTTTATATAAATGATTAAGAGAAAGTTATATTTTTATTATAATCCTTAAAAATTCAAAATAAATGCGAAATTACGACTAAGTTCTC
>CAZJRA010000276.1:0-2716 GCA_964548335.1 uncultured Flavobacteriaceae bacterium
GATTTATAATATCCATAATTTGTTACATTCTGTGGCAAAAATACCCAATTTTGAGTTGTTAATTTTAACTAACTCCAACTGATACCCTAATTAAAAGTATTATTTTTGTCCTAATAATTCCTTTTAGTTAGGAAAGTGCAAAAACAAGAAAGTAAAATGGATTAAAGCTGTATGTATGGCATTACTCCTTCGATAAAAAATTATGGAAACGACTATAAAATTCTCTAGAACAGACCCTGCAAAGTTCTTTAGAACCCTTAACAAAAGAGTAAACTCTTATTTTAAGGATAACGACATTAAGCGTACTGGAAATTGGAAACTATACGGCAAAGCATTTGTTATGTTTTCAATATATTTAGTTCCCTACGCATTATTACTAATGATAGATATGCCAGGTTGGATACAACTTTTACTCACCATGATTATGGGTGCAGGAATGGCAGGTGTAGGAATGAATGTGATGCATGATGGAAATCACGGTTCTTTCTCTAGTAAAAAGTGGGTAAATAAACTTATGGGAAGCTCTATTTACATCCTTGCAGGAAATGTATATAACTGGCAAGTACAACATAATGTATTACATCATACATATACTAACATTCATGGTCATGATGAAGATATGGAGGCAGGTCGCATTTTACGCTTTTCAGAACATGTAGAATGGCATAAACACCATAAGTACCAACATTATTATTCCTTCTTATTGTATGGCTTTCTTACCATCAATTGGGTAGCTACTGCAGACATTTTTCAAATGAAGCGTTTCTTAAAACGTAAACTATCATATGGTAAATGGAAGAAACCATCTTTGAGATGGATTAATCTTATCATTACAAAAATCTT
This sequence comes from uncultured Flavobacteriaceae bacterium, assembly GCA_964548335.1. GTDB lineage: Bacteria > Bacteroidota > Bacteroidia > Flavobacteriales > Flavobacteriaceae > Dokdonia. Next base: position 844 of record CAZJRA010000276.1, read on the forward strand.
TTACTTAACTATGTGGATTATAGTTCCTTTACTATTTTCTCACTTAGCATGGTGGGAAATATTAGTAGGGTTCTTTATCATGCATTATACCGCAGGTGTACTTTTAGGTCTCATTTTTCAACTTGCACACATGGTAGAAGACGCACATATGCCATTACCTGATGAAACAGGTACTATGAAAAACACCTGGGCAATACACCAGTTGCATACTACCGTTAATTTTTCTACAAAAAGTAGACTTATGAACTGGTACACAGGAGGATTAAACCACCAAGTAGAGCATCATATCTTCCCTCACATTAGTCACGTACATTACACTAATATTAGTAAAATAGTAAAGGAGACTGCAAATGAGTTTAATCTCCCTTATTTTGAGTACAAAACAACTCGCAAAGCAATCAAAGCTCATTTTAACCATTTACGAGCTATGAGTATGAAGCCTTCCATAGCTTCATAAACATTATATGTTTTTAAAAATATCAAGCGCCAAATCTATTTTAGATTTGGCGCTTTTAGGTATATTGCAATTTCAATACGATTAACCTATAAAACCTACGCTTACTATGGCAACACTATCTACTCGAGTAACAAACATGGCTGCTAGTGCAACACTAGCAATGGCTACTAAAGCGAGGAAATTAAGATCACAAGGAAAAGATGTTATTAACCTTAGCATAGGACAACCAGACTTTAATACTCCAGATTTTATAAAAGATACGGCAATACAAGCTATTAATGACAATTACAACTCATACACTCCTGTAGATGGATACCTAGAATTAAAAGAAGCAATCATTACCAAATTTAAACGAGACAACAAGCTCACCTATACACCATCTCAAATAGTAGTATCAACAGGAGCAAAGCAATCTCTTGCAAACATAGCACTAGCTATTCTAGACAAAGGAGATGAAGTAATATTACCGTGCCCATATTGGGTAAGTTATCGCGATATGGTAAAAATAGCCGAAGGCGTTCCTGTAGAAGTAAAAACTTCTATTGAAACCAACTTTAAAATGACGCCAAAACAACTAGAAGATGCGATTACTCCTAAAACAAAAATGCTTTGGTACAGCTCTCCTTGCAATCCATCTGGAACTATATATACTAAAGAAGAACTACGTGCTCTAGCAGACGTCCTAGTAAAGTACCCTAATATTATTGTAGTAAGTGATGAAATATACGAACACATCAATTACGTAGGTAATCACGCCTGTATGGCACAGTTTCCAGAGATGTATGACCGTACAGTAACTGTAAACGGCGTTTCTAAAGCCTTTGCTATGACTGGATGGCGTATAGGATACATAGGAGCTCCTGAGGCAATAGCTCGTGCTTGTAATAAAATACAAGGACAAGTTACTAGTGGTGCAAATTGTATTGCTCAACGTGCTGTTATTACCGCTTTGGAGGCAGACCCAAGCGTTGTACAATATATGATAGACGAGTTTAAGGATAGACGTACACTTATTCTTAAATTACTTAGTGATATCCCAGGGTTTAAATGCAACGAGCCAGATGGTGCCTTTTATGTATTTCCGGATATAAGAGCTTTTTTGGGGAAGACTTTAAACGGAGTTAAGATTAACAATGCATCAGACTTTGCTATGTATATCTTAGAATATGCAAACGTAGCTATCGTAACAGGAGACGCTTTTGGAAACGAAAATTGTATACGTATCGCTTATGCATCAAGCACAGAGAATATAATAGAAGCCTGCAAGCGTATTAAAGATGCGGTTTCTTAATCCAATCTAAACTCCAAAAATCATACATTAAAATTATATTTAGACTCTTTCTAAACTAATTTTTTATGTTAAGTAAGTATATTTGAGACGACACATTGTTTAACAAAATATAAATATCTTTATAC
>CAZJRA010000277.1:0-2709 GCA_964548335.1 uncultured Flavobacteriaceae bacterium
GAACCATAGAGAGTCTAATTTTGAAGATTATATTTTAGTCCAAAATGAATTAGTTGCCGCTTACAATTTCTTGAGAGATAGGGAAAGTAAGCGTTTATACGGATGGAAATTTACAGAAATTAAGTCTGCTATAGATGAAGGACTTTATACAGGAAACGAAGATAAAGCAAAAGAAAAGATGAAGGTGGTTAAGAAAATGTACCCACTTAAACTTTCTGAGATAGATCCTAATAGTTAATATAATATAAATACGCAGTAACGATGTCTAAATTTAAAAAGAAAAAAGGAGGAGAATTGCCTGCAATATCTACAGCTTCATTGCCTGATATTGTGTTTATGTTACTCTTTTTCTTTATGGTAGCTACAGTACTTCGTAAAAACGATGTCAAAGTAGAACAAGGTTTACCATCATCTGATCAAACAGAAAAATTGATTAAAGACCGTTCTGTATACATTTTTGCTGGAAAACCGGGTGCAGGATATGCAGAGTTAGGAAAAGAAGGTAAAATACAGATAGGAGATAAATTTGTAGATATAGATGAGGTACAAACAGCTATCTTAGAAGAGCGTGAGAAATTGCGTGATGAACTTAAAGATAGAGTAATGGTTGCTTTTAAGGTAGATAAAGAAACCCACTCAGGACTTATTTACGATGTTAAGCAAGAATTAAGAGAGGCAAACCTTCTTAAAGTAATATATGTTACTACACAAACAGATGATGCTGTGGAGTAATGCTTATTTAAAAGAATAAATTTAAAATAAGATTTAAATTTAATTAGTACTGAAAAACCTGTAAAGTTAGCTTTGCAGGTTTTTTTTTGATATACGTTTTAAGTTAAAATAATGAATCAGTCTTTCGCATTATTGAGTGTAATTGATATCCTAATATGTTTTAAGTTGTTTAACTGATCGTATTTTGTATACCAATAATTTATTTTAAGTATTCCATTGATTCGTTCTGTTACTGTATTTTGGGTTTATGTGTCTTTCGTTATTGGTCATTAATTATATCTTTTTAATATTTTATACCTCTATTAAATAGTTATGGGAACTGTAGTCTTCTCTGTTATTACCGTAAGTTTCGTTTTAAGGGCTTTAAAACACCTTTTTGTTCAACTTTTTAATTAGTTCTTTTGTGAGTGAGTTTCTTCTTTATAGAGGTTTATTCTTGGGTAAATAAGTCAGCTTGTGTCAGTTTATTTACTGTAGGAGACAATTGATAAATAGTAATTGATTTGACCGAACAAAAGTTATGTATAATATACTTTAGCGCTATATGTGTTTATAGCATGTTGTGAATGTAAGAGGTATATTTAAGTTTCTATATTAATAGAAAGCCTAAAAAAAAAGAAGCTGTCTAAATATAGACAGCTTCTTTAGGTAAGAGTAATTTTTTAATGCTATTTACTGCTTTAAGAATTTTTCAGTTACTACACCAGAAGGTGTTGTTAACTCAATTACATATAATCCATTTGCAATTCCATTTGTATCTACACTATAATTTTGAGTGTTGTTAGCCTCATAAGTAGCTACGTTTTGTCCTAAACTGTTGTATACAGTTACTTGACTCATTGGTACTGCTGAGTTTATGTTTAATACTCCTTGTGTTGGGTTAGGAAATACAGATACTTGTACTGCATTTGTATTATCTACGCTCAATATGCTAGGGCCGTTTTGTATAGTTATCCAGCTTATTGAAGTTTCAAAACCACTTCCAATTGTACCAACTAGAGTACTTAAACCTGTTGTTGTATCCACTGTTCTAAGTTCAGAAACAAAAGTATCATTGTTAAATGCCGCTAACCATAAAGTTCCAGTTGCAAAATCAAATTCCATATCTTGCTCAAAAGCACCATCATATCCAAGCTCTCCTATTAGAGTAGTTTCAGCTGTTTCAATATCAATAGTATAAAGAGAATCAGTATCTAGGTCATGAGTATAAAAGTCGCCTTCCCCATTTGTAACAATAGATACTGGGGAAACTAAATCTATAACACCTACAGGTGTAGATGTAACATCTTCTATATTAATAATAGAAAGTGTAGCATCACCATTTTGAAAACTATTGCTTGATACTGCATAGAGTATATTTGTGAGTGTGTCAAATTCTATTCCTCTCCATAACTCATCAGTAGGAGGAGCAATCATTCCTATAAGCTCGTAGTTTGCTGAACCGAGATCAACTTCAAAAAATGAACCAGTTCTAGTTAATACATATGCTGTACCTAGATCTAATGGATTTATATCTCCAGCAACTTCAAAATCTCCAGGAGAAACAATACTTGAATCACCAAGGTCATTTAATACCGAAGGAGTATCTGTTTGAAATGAGTTAAGTTGTCCGCGATCAGTATTTACACCAAATATTGTTACATTGTCTTGTGAATGCCCTAAATAGGAGAATAGTAAAGCAAAGCTTAATAAAGTAATTTTTTTCATTGAAGTAATTTTTCTCATGACGATTAGTTTTTAAAATTCACGTAAAGGTGCAAAAGTTTTTTCTATATGCAAAATGATATTTCTTAAAAAACAGGACGACTATTTTTTTTGTAATTATTATTTATGTTTATTAATGCAAAAGGATTGATTTTAATTAGAAATCACTGTCTTAGAATTTTGTATAAAAAAAGGGTAACCTAACTAGTAGATTAACATTTAAATAATTTTAAAAACTTAGAGCTATTACTGCTTTAAGAACTTTTCAGTTAC
>CAZJRA010000278.1:0-2694 GCA_964548335.1 uncultured Flavobacteriaceae bacterium
TGAGAGTGATTATAAAGTAATACGCTAAAAGAAGTTTTTTCACGAAAGTGAAACCCAATTATAAACGGCACAAGATGGAAACATTTTGTGCCGTTTTTTTGTTATTTTTTAGTCTATATTTTACTAACTGATACTTCTTTACTTCATCCTTATCTATGTAAATTCAAAATACCTTATGAGTTTTATATTTGTAATATTTTTATTAAATTAGATATTTAGAATAAACACAAATCTACCTTCACTACTAAATCAACTACCCATGAAAAAAATATTATTATTCTGCGCTATACTAACAACTAGTATAACATTTACAAATTGCACTAATGACAATGGTGATGAAGATAACTCAAGCTCGCCAATTATAGCAATACAAAGTCCCAATTTTATAGGCCCGCCATTTTTTGTTGACAATAACGGAACTGGACCAGATACAGTACTCTTAGTAGCAGAAGCTACTGATGAAGATGGAATTGCCTCAATAGGTGTTCAAGTAACTAACAGTAGTGGAGGCATACTGGCTGAATATATTGAAGAAAATGAGTCTGAGACAGAAATCATTACTTCTTTATCAATATCAAGGGAATTTGAAACAACAGTCCCAGGAGCATATAGTGCTATATTTACTGCCTTTGATACAGATGGAAATCTGACAGTAGCAAGTCCAAGGGTTTTTACTTTTCAATAAAACAGTTACAAACCATAAGAACTAATGAAAGCTCATACTAATTTGTAGATTCTTACTCTAGAATCGGGTACTTTTATTACTAAAATTTAATCTGGACTAAAATAAAATCTAAAACTTTTACAAATAGAATATATATGACTTTTTTTAAAAACACTCTTACATTACTGTTTGGTAGTGTTCTAGCGATTACTATAAATGCACAAAACCCTTCTTCTCCTTTTCAAGCAGTCAGACTAAATGACGGGAACCCAATAATAAGCTCAGATATGTTTGTAGGCAACCCTACAGAAGGAGATAATATGAACGGGCCATCTATGATTCGTGTTCCAGATTGGATTGAACCAGGTGATCGTGCCGACCCCTCTGCACAATACTATTTATATTTTGGGAATCACGATGGGGCATATATTAGAATGGCATGGGCTGCAGATATAGAAGGACCTTATACCTTATATAATGACTTTGGCACCCCTGGAGACCGAGGTGTTTTAGACAATGTAAGTATTGTAAATGGTGAACCTAACAATGGAGATATCCTATTAGACAATGGCATTCGTATTGAAAACAACCACCTTGCATCTCCAGATGTAGTCGTAGATAATGCTAATGAACGCATTATACTATATTTTCACTCTGGTTCTTCTTATTTTGTAGATGGCGAAGAGGTTGATGATCAAGTTTCATGGGTATCTACTTCTCCTAATGGATTAGAGTTTTATGACAATATAGAACCTGTTCATTTAGGAAGTTCTTATTTTAAAGTATTTGAACACGATAATCTTTTACACGCCTTTAGCAATGGCGCTATCCTAAACAGAGCTAGAAGTATTTCAGAACCTTGGGCTCCTCTAGCAAATCAGGACTTTACAGAACAATTATGGGAAAGACATCCAGTACACATTTTTAATGAAGCTATTGAAGAACCTTCTGGAGAATTAAGAGTAAGACATACAGGAGTACACGTATCTGGTGACTCTTTACAGGTTTTTTATTCCAGAAGAGGAGAATTTCAAGAACGTATACAATTATCTATAATAGACCTATCAGTATCAGATTGGGAGGATTGGGAAATTACACCTACAAATGCAGATGGTTTCTTAGACCCTATTGAAATCTTAACTCCTAATCCAGGATGGGAAGGCGGACAACATGTATTAGCTAATTCTGAGACTAGTGATGCTGTAGATGTTAATCAATTAAGAGATCCAGATGTTTTTCTAGACACAGATGGCCTATTATACCTTATCTATACAGGAAATGGAGAAGATGCATTAGGTATTGCTAGATTAGATACGGCTCCTACAACAGATGCCTCTATAACAGCAATAGAAGATGCCTATATTAGAGAAACTTCTAGTAATAATTTTGGGGATTTAGAGAACTTAAGAATCTCTGCCGGAGAGAATCCAGATGATAATAGAACCATTTACATGAAATTTGATTTAACTAATATCACACAAATAAGTCAGGCTATTGTACGAGTATATACAAATACAGCAGAAACGGGAGGAGCTCCTGTAACTATATATGAAACAACAAGTGATTGGGATCAAGACAGTTTAACCAGCGAAAATGCACCTGCATTAGGAGATCTAATAACGACCACTTATATAAGTGACGAAGCTGAGTTTTATGATTGGAATATCACAGAATATGCACAAGCAAACATAGGACAAGAAATAAGTGTCGCTTTTGACATTGCTCCTTCAAATGACGTTCAACATCGTTTTGGTAGTATAGAAGAAGGGCTTAACCCAGGGCAACTATTGCTAAATACTTCTGACATTATTTTAAATACTCAAGAGAACATCTTAGAAAACAATCTAAGTCTATATCCTAACCCGGCACGAGGACAGATACAATTAAACTACTCTGGAGCTCAAGCTTTAAACAATCTAGTAATTACAGATGTCTTAGGTAAAAGAGTACAGGAAATGTCTTTAAATGATTTTAATGGTACACAAACCATAGATGTAAGTAGATTACAAAGTGGTTTATACTTCTTCTCT
>CAZJRA010000279.1:0-2652 GCA_964548335.1 uncultured Flavobacteriaceae bacterium
GATTGAACAATTTCAAGTTTTTGCAGGACGGTTTGATTATCTAGCAATAGGTAATACTTTAAATGCAGCAGAAAACGGTACAGGAGAACCTTGTGTATTATTACCTCAAAGTAGTGCTACTCTTAATTTAGATCCAGGTCAAAATGTAATTGCCGCGTATTTGTACTGGGCTGGCTCTGGTGATGGTGATTTTGATGTTACTCTTAATAACACACCTATTACGGCAGAACGAACCTTTAATAATACTGTTTTAAGTGCTAACCCAGCTATTCCACCTCGTACTTTCTTTGCTGCATTTGCAGACGTTACAGACATGGTGATTGATGCAGGGGCGGTTGAATATACTTTTGGAGATGTAGAAGATGTTGATTTATCACCTCTATATTGCCTAACAGGAACTAACTTTTCAGGATGGTCTATAGTTATAGTGTATGAGGATATGGATTTACCTCTTAATCAAGTAAATATTTTTGATGGTTTGGAGAGTGTATCAGGAAGTGGTGTTAATACTTTAAGTTTTACCCTAAATGATCTTAATGTTATAGATAATGATGGTGCAAAAATTGGTTTTCTTGCTTGGGAAGGAGATAGAGAGATTAGAGTAGACGAGACTTTAAGGATTAATGGGAACCTGCTCGGTAACCCTCCATTAAATCCCTTTAGGAATCAGTTTAATGGGACAAATACTTTTACAGGGTCAGACCAGTTGTTTAATATGGATATTGATGTTTATGATATTCAAAACAATATTAATATAGGAGATGAAAGTGCACTTATAGAACTTAGTTCTGGTCAAGATCTTGTATTGATAAATTCTGTGGTTACAGTTTTAAACAGTCAACTTCCAGATGCTGTTATAAGTATTGATAATGTACAAACAGAGTGTAATAGTAGAGATATTACTTTTGATTATATAGCTACTAACCAAGGTACCGATATATTGCCAGCGGGAACACCTATAGCATTTTATGCAGATGAAGTTCTTATAGGAACCAGTATAATACCTACAATACTAGATTTAGGAGAGTTTTTTGAAGAAACTATTACAATCACTATAGGGCAAAATATTCCTGACGATTTTTCTTTACAAGCTATTGTAGATGATCCAGATGTGGTGCCAGAAAATAATGAAGCTAATAATGAGTCTAATGAAATCTCTATAATTCTAGAAGAATTAATGGTGGATGAATTAGAGGATGTGTTCGTTTGTGATGATTCTAGTAATGATGGAATAGAGATTTTTAACTTAGAAGAAGTTGCTGAAAATGCAATTTCAAATCAAAGTGATGTTTCTTTTGAGTTTTACACACGTATGGTCGATGATGAAAATCAAACGAATCCAATATTAAATCCAGATAGCTATCAAAACACAACAGAGGAAGAAACAATTTTTGTTCGCTTTTCTTTAACGAGTAGTGGAAACTGTGTAATGATCTTTACTTTTGACATAGGTGTATTCTTTCAACCAACAGCCCCGGCGATAGACCCTTTACAGCTTTGTGATGATGCTTCTAATGATGGAGTAGAAGTCTTTGATTTATCTACTTTCGAATCGACTATTTTAGAACCAAATGTATTAGCTGGTCAAGATCCATTAGATTTCAGTATTACATTTCATAATACACAGTCAGGTGCAAATACAAATACTAATGGTATAACTCCTATTACTGAAGTATCGCTAAGTGATGAAGACTCTGTGTTTGTTCGTATTGAAAATATTAATAATACGTCATGTTTTGAAACAACTGAAATTGTATTTACAGTTAGTGCAGTGCCATTTGCTAATAATGTATCAAATCAAGTTGTTTGTGATGACCCTTCTAATGATGATGTAGAAGATTTTGACCTTACAGGCTTAGATGCTATTATATTAGGAAATCAAAGCTCAACAGATTTTACAGTTACTTTTCACAATAGTCAAGATGATGCTGATACAAATACAGGAGCAATCACTCCTATAACGGCAGTGTCACAAACTAATGGAAGTTCTTTATTCGCACGTATAGAGAATAATGATAATTCTTCTTGTTTTGATACAACAGAGATTATGTTTGTTGTCGATACGGCATTGTTGATTGAGCCTATACCAGATCAGGTCGTATGTGATGATAGGTCTAATGATGGGACAGAAAGTTTTGACCTATCAACTCTTGAGATGGTAGTAATTGGGTTACAGAATCCAGAAGATTTTATGACAACATTTCATAATAGTGAAGAAGATGCTAATGCAAATATTGGAAGTATTACAAACATAACATCTGTGCCATTAGGAAACGGAGATTCGGTTTTTGCTCGTTACCAAAGTGATACTTTTGATTCTTGTTTTGGTATTACAGAAATTAATTTTGTTGTAAATGTAGCACCTATAGCAAATACTGCTCCTGATCAGATTGTTTGTGACGATTTATCTAATGATGGTGTAGTTTCTTTTGATTTAAGTATTCAAAATGATACAGTAATAGGGGAGCAAACAGGTATGCTATTAACCTATCACGTAACATTAGAAGATGCAGAAACAGGAGAGAATTCTATTATAAACATAAATGATTTTGAAAACACAACAAGCCCTCAGATGGTTTATACACGACTTGAGAATGAGCTTAATTCTTCTTGTTTTGATATAGGATTTTTTGATTTAGTAGTCTTACCTAT
>CAZJRA010000280.1:0-2638 GCA_964548335.1 uncultured Flavobacteriaceae bacterium
AACAGATATAACCACAAAAGGTACTTTTATTACCGCTTTAGGAGATGCAGAGGTAGATTTAACTCTGTCTAATTATCTAGATACAGAAGAAGCAACTTATAAAGGGCAGGTAGCTTTAGAAGCGTTTGATTTAGGGAAATTTATAAATGATAAGAAGGTAGGGAAGGCTTCTGTAAATTTTGAAGTAGATGGGAAAGGCTTTACGCAAGAGAGTTTAAATACAAAACTATCTGGAGAAGTAGCTAGTATGTCTTATAATGGGTATAATTATCACGATATAATGATTTCCGGAGATCTTAGCGAGCCTAAATTTAACGGAGAATTGCATATAGATGATCCTCATATAAAAGGGGATTTTAATGGTTTAATAGATGTTTCTAAAGCAATACATAATTACGATTTTACAGCAACAATTGATCATTTAGACCTTAACGCACTTCATTTTGTTAAAGACAGTGTTTCTATTATTAAAGGAGATGTTGTAATGGATATGAGAGGGACAGGAATTGAAGATGCAAAAGGAGTTATCAATTTTAAGAATATGAGTTATCAAACAATGGTAGATACCTATTCTTTTAAGGATTTTGATATCACATCTACGTTTGATGATAAGGAAGTGCGTACTATCGCAATAAACTCTTCAGATATTGTTAATGGTTCTGTAGAAGGAATTTTTAAGTTTAATGAAGTCGTCCCTTTATTTAAGAATGCGATAGGAAGCTTGTATACCAACTACAAACCAGAAGTGCTTACAAGAAATCAGTTTATGTATTTTGATTTTGAGATTAACAACAAGATTGTAGAAGTACTGTATCCAGAAGTTCATATAGAACCAGAAACGATTATTAGAGGGGATGTATTTCCCGATGATTCTGAGTTTAAACTTAGTTTTAAATCCCCTAAAGTAGAAGCTTACGGAAAAAAAGCCTCTGCCATAGAGATTAAAGTTGATAATAAAAACCCTCTTTTTAATACCTATATAGCAGCAGATAGCCTAGATACGGGACATTATGCTGTGACAGATTTTAATTTAATTAATGTAACTCTTAAGGATACATTGTTTATAAAATCTGAATTTAAGGGAGGACTAGCTAATAAAGATACTTACGACCTTTCATTGTACCATACTATTAATCCAGAAGGAAACTCTGTATTAGGGTTTAAAAAATCTGATATTTTATTTAAAAACATACCTTGGTTTATTAATGAGCAAAATGATTCCAGTAATCGAATTGTTTTTGATAATAATTTTAAATATTTTCTACTTGAATCTATTAGTTTAAGTCATGAAGATGTACGTATAGATGTAGAGGGGAATCTATGGGGTTCTGACAATAAAGATATTAAAGCGACCTTTACTAATGTAAAATTGGATGAAATTACACCAGAAACCGAATATTTTGGATTGGGAGGAATAATGAATGGTAAGCTTACCCTTTTACAAAGGGAGGGAGCGTATTACCCTAGATCAACAATAAAAGTAGATGAGCTCTCTGTAAATGATAATTTGCTCGGGGAATTAGATCTAAACATAACAGGAAACAAATCATTAACGAAATATAACGTAGCATCTACTTTAAAGAATGAATATCTTAAGTCTATAAAAGCAAATGGATCTATTCTTACAGGGGGAAGTGAACCTAATATGAATTTAGATGTTACTCTAGCAGATTTTGACCTAAGACCTTTTGAAGAGCTAGGTCGAGGAATTGTTACGAATATAAGAGGGTTTGCTAGTGGAACTGCAAAAGTTACAGGAAGTTTTAAATCTCCAGATATAAATGGTGATTTGAAGGTTAAAGAGGCAGGATTAAAAATCCCTTATTTAAATATAGATTTTGACCTTACTGAAACCCCTACGGTAACACTTAAAGATCAAAGTTTTTTGTTTAATGACATTCAAGTAGAAGATATAAAACACAAGACAGTTGGACTCGTTAATGGCTCAATATCACATCAAGACTTTATTACTTGGGATATAGATCTTAATATAGCCTCAGATCGTTTATTGGCATTAGATACTCAAAACGAAGTAGGAGCACTTTATTATGGTACTGCTTTTATAAAAGGAGAAGCAGATATTAAAGGCCCGTATGATAATCTTGTGATAGATGTTTTAGCAGAAACCGAACCAGGTACTGTATTTAATGTACCTATAGACGACTCAGAGACTTTAGGAGACATCTCTTATATTCATTTTTTAAGTCCTGAAGAGAAAGAAGCAAAAATAAAAGGAGAAGTAGTAGGAGAGGGAGAAATTAAGGGCTTATCTGTAAATTTTGATTTAGATATTGATACAGATGCTTTAATAGAAATTGTGGTAGATCAAGAAAACGGTAGTGTCTTAAAAGGAGGAGGAGCAGGACTATTGTTAATAGAACTAGATACCAATGGCAAGTTTAAAATGTACGGTGACTTTGCTGTGTATGACGGAACTTTCTTGTTTAAATATGGAGGTATTGTTCAAAAGGAATTTAAGGTACGAGAAGATAGTAATATACGATGGGATGGGGTGCCTACAGAAGCACAATTAGAAATAAGCGCTGTGTATAGTGCGGAGGCAAATCCTAGTATTCTCTTGGAGAATCCATCTATAAACAGAAAAATACCTGTAGATGTAGTTATAAACTTGAATGGA
>CAZJRA010000281.1:0-2625 GCA_964548335.1 uncultured Flavobacteriaceae bacterium
GTATAATCACATAGATAAATGTCATATCTAACATCCAAGAAACAGGCAGCTTTCCTACAAGAACATCTCTTAACGTACCCCCTCCTACCGAAGTAACAGTTGCTATAATTAAAATCCCAAAAGGGTCCATCTTTTTATGCATTGCTGTAAGCACTCCTGAAATAGAAAAGGCAACAGTCCCTAAAATATCAATAACCGTAAATACCTGCATTACTGTTGTGTATAATAGTTAAAATCTGCAATAACACGCTCTACAAAAACGATAGGTTTCTCATCTACCGTAATTTCCATTATCGTTTGCATTTTGGTCGCTAATTTCACAATCACATTATGATTGCTTTGTCTCTTTGCATCTGTAAAGACCGTTTTAATACGTTGCATATCCTTATCTGTAAATACTGTTACTTGAGGATATGTAGGAATGTAATCCAATGGTATATCTACGAGAAGCGTATCGCTCAAACGTGTTTTCTTTTTTTCACTTATCACTGTCGTTCCTGCGGCAAGATCTCCTAGACGCTGTCCTTTACCTCCCATTAATATAGTCACCAAAGCTATAGAACCACCTACCAAACTAATATCTACTATACGTAAAATCCAACGCACAAAATAACTCCCAAACCCAGGTTTAGACCCATCTAGTTTAACCACTCGCAACTTCATAGTTGCTTTTCCTAGAGAACGGCCGTCCCAAAAAGTTTCAAACAATATGTGATATAAAAATATAGGTAAGCCCATAATCATTATGAAGGAAATAAACTCCCATTCATTTTTAGAATCAACATTAAAAGCACTTATTAGAACAATAGCTACAATCCAATAAGTAAATATGACTACCCCATCTATCAAAAATGCGAGTATACGTTCTCCTATTCCTGCTACATTTTGATAAATACTTACATTTTGAGCCGTTTCTATTTGAAAATTATTCATCTTTTGTCTTTCTTTACTATCTGAATATAGGGTATATGCGAGAAGCCGCTTTTGTAAAGCAAAATAAGGATAAATGGTTGAGATTTGAAAGTCTACTGCATAATAGAGAGAATATTTCTCCCGATGAGCTTTCTAATCTTTATGTAGAGGTAACAGACCAGTTGAGTTATGCGCAAACTTTTTACCCTGAAAGCAAAACACTTGTTTACCTTAACCATCTCGCATCACAATCACACCAACTTATCTATAAGACTAAAAGAGAATCTAGTAAACGCTTTATCACCTTCTTTACAGAAGAGTTTCCGCTACTCTTTTATAGTTATCAAAGGCAGTTGCTTATTGCTTTTCTTACATTCTTACTTTTTTCTATTGTAGGAGCGTATAGCACGGCTCATGATGAGACATTTGTACGTTCTATACTAGGGGATGGTTATGTAAATATGACCTTAGATAATATAGAGAATGGAGACCCGATGGCCGTTTATAAAGGTTCTAATGAAATGAGTTCTTTTTTAGGCATTACTATAAATAATATAAAAGTGGCGCTATATGCTTTTGTTTATGGTATTTTATTTAGCATTGGTTCTCTTATTATCATTATGCAGAACGCTGTGATGGTAGGGAGTTTTCAATACTTTTTTTATGAACAAGGAGTACTGTGGGAATCTGTAAGAACTATATGGATACACGGTACGATTGAAATTTCAGTCATCATTATTGCAGGCTGTGCAGGAATGGTGGTAGGTAACAGTATCCTATTTCCTAAAACCTATACCAGATTAGACTCTTTTAAACGAGGGATGAAAAACGGATTAAAAATAGTAGTAAGTACGATTCCCTTTTTTATTGTAGCAGGTTTCTTAGAAGGCTTTGTAACTAGACATACAGAAATGCCAGATTGGCTCGCTATAGTTATCATAGGGAGTTCTCTAGCTTTGATACTCTTCTATTATGTATATTACTCTATAAAAGTGTATCATAGCAAACAAAAACAACTAACAGTATAATCACTATAATCATAAAAACCAATGCAAAATCAACACATTAATTTTAAGCGCAAACGTGAACTAGGAGAAATCATTACAGATACGTTTAAATTTTTACGAGAAAACTACAAAGCTACCTTTAGGAACCTCTTTAATATTGCAGGGATTCCGTTTTTAATTTTTGTGGCTGCCTCTGCATATAACGCACACACCTCTTTTGGTAGCGGTAGCGCATTTGATTTTAGCAGTACTTTTACTGCATTTAATAGTGCAGAGTTAATTGGGAGTACATTACTTGTATATCTCACTGCGTTTATCTTTCTCATAGCCTTACAAGCTTGCATAATGAGTGTTATTAAATCTTACATCTCTAATGAAGGAATTATCGTAGACGATGAAGTAAAGGCTACAGTTAAAGAGCGATTAGGAGATATTGCACTAGCAGGAATTGGTAAAACTATATTACTTTTAATAGGATTTATGCTATGTGTGATGCCCGGTATCTATATTTCGGTTCCTTTCTTTTTAATTTTCCCTATACTATTTTTTGAAAACAAAAAGGCTAACGAGGTGTTTTCAGATTGTTTTCATCTCGTAAAAGATAATTGGTGGATTACTTTTGCTACTATTTTTATATTAGGATTGCTATGGTATCTCATTAGTCTCGTTTTTAGCATTCCTGCTATAATTTATATGGGAGTTAAGA
>CAZJRA010000282.1:0-2623 GCA_964548335.1 uncultured Flavobacteriaceae bacterium
GAAGAAACTGCTCAGGAAGAAACAAGCATTATTCCTACTGTAGAAAGTCCTGTAATTGAAACCAGTGTACTAGAATCATTTAGTATATACCAAAACAACTCTAGACGTCTATTAGAGATTCATAATCCATCAAGCGCTAGTTTGCAAACAATGAGCCTTTATGACATCTCTGGAAAACTTGTACTTTCTGAAAATCAATTAGGAACTCAATCGATATATAGCTTCTCTACGGATAGTCTTAGTTCTGGAGTATATATAGTACAATTTAACACTACAGAAGGGTTTACTAAATCCCAAAGAGTAAGAATAGCTAACTAACTAAGAACCCTATGGAAGAATACATGCTTCCTTGTCTTAATAAGAAGTATTTAGGGTTCGAATGCATGGGTTGTGGTTTACAGAGATCTGTTGCTCTATTCCTTAAAGGGGAATTTGTAGATGCCTTTTATATGTATCCTGCATTGTACCCTCTTATCCTTTTGTTTGGCTTATTAGTAGCAAATCAATTTACAAATTTTAAATATGCTAATAAGAGTATTATTATCTTAGCTATCTTAACAGTAGCTACTATAATAATAAGCTATATTATTAAAATGTCACACTAACTAAATCACAACTAACAAATGGAACAACAAAAATTACCGAATGTAACAATCGCTTTAGCACTAGGAATTATATCATTTATAGCATGCTGCTTCAGTTGGGGTATAGGAGGAATATTACTTTCAGGTATTGGATTATTCTTGGTAAACAAAGACAAGAAAACTCTTAATAGTAGTGAAGACCCCAGTGTATTTACAAATACAGGTCAGCTAAAAACAGCAAAAATTATTGCTATTATAGGTTTAGTTTTGGGCGTACTTACCCTTTTACTTATCATTGGAATGCTCGTTGCATTTGGAGGGATGGAAGGCTTACAAGAATGGCAACAAGAGCAATTAAATCAAGCTGGAATGGGAGTGTAAATATTTGCATTACACACACAATCAATTCAATTCATAAAAAAACCGCCTTACTAACTAAGACGGTTTTTTTATACTCTATAATCTTAGTTATATATTATTTCTCAAACTGCTTAAGAGTCTTTGTTATGATAGCAACACAATCTAGAAGTTGTTCTTTATTCATAACTAACGGTGGTGCAAAACGTATAATATTACCGTGAGTAGGTTTAGCTAATAATCCATTATCTCGTAAAGCCATACAGATATCCCAAGCTGTAGAACTCTCTTCTGTATCATTAATAAGTATTGCATTAAGCAATCCTTTCCCTCTTACTCCATTAACGATGTTACTTGTCTCTATAAATTTAGACAACTCACTTCTAAACAACTCTCCTAACTCTTGTGCGTTATTAGCTAAATTTTCATCAGCTACTACACTTAGAGCTTCTATTGAAATAGCTGCTGCAATAGGATTACCTCCAAAAGTACTTCCATGATTTCCAGGTTTAATAACATTCATAATAGGATCATTAGCTAACACAGCAGATACAGGATAGGCTCCTCCTGATAATGCCTTTCCTAAAATTAATATATCAGGCTTCACTTCTGGTGTTCCAGAGCAATGCTTATCTGAACAAGTACAATTACCACAAGTAGCAAGCAATCTACCTGTTCTTGCAATTCCTGTTTGCACCTCATCTGCAATAAACAATACATTGTGCTTCTCACACAACGCTTTTGCCGCTGCTAGGTATCCATCACTAGGTACATATACCCCTGCTTCACCTTGTATAGGCTCTACAAGAAAACCTGCTATAGTATCACTACTCTTTAAAGCCTCTTCTAATGCCTTTAAATTATCGTACTCAATCTTTATAAACCCATCGGTATAAGGTCCGAAGTTTTTACGAGCAACAGGATCGTTAGAAAAAGAAATAATAGTTGTCGTTCTTCCGTGAAAGTTATTCTCACAAACAATAATTTCTGCTTTATTCTCCGGAATTCCCTTTACCTCGTATGCCCATTTTCTACAAAGCTTCAAAGCAGTCTCTACTGCTTCTGCACCCGTATTCATAGGAAGTAATTTATCAAAATGAAATGTCTCTGCAGCATACTTTTCATACTGCCCTAAGACATCATTATAAAAAGCACGAGATGTAAGCGTAAGTCTTTGTGCTTGATCTGTCATTGCCTTTACAATACGAGGGTGACAATGCCCTTGGTTTACTGCAGAGTATGCAGATAAGAAATCTTCAGGAGTAAAGATGAAAACCAGCTTTTACTTTTCTCAATACTTTAATGGAAAACGAGGACTACGGTTATATGAATTCCATAATGGAAAAGTTTCTTTAGTCGAACACGACGGGGTTGAAGGTGTGTTAATAAATTTAAATCTTATGAGAGCTTATAAATTTATTGAGGTGTATAAAATAAGGACAAACTAATTATGAATTCTCTGATCTCCTTCGGGATTTAATTTGGAGTTCAGAGAATTTTACTCATGAAGTCCTTGAGGCAAAAAAAACGCCAAGCCCTTTTCAGAGCTTGGCGTTTGAGAAAGAATAATAGGGAAATGATTTAGCGGCGTCGGCGTGCTAACATCATTAAACCACCAAGACCTATGAGAGCAGATGAGCTAGGTTCAGGAACGATATCGACTTCGAAGGTCTCAATGCGGA
>CAZJRA010000283.1:0-2600 GCA_964548335.1 uncultured Flavobacteriaceae bacterium
TGAGTGCAGGATTAAGCGGGATACTCAATAGTTCATCATACATCTTTTCTGGTACAGGAAAAGAAAGATGCTCATATTTAGAAAGTTCTTTTTGTTTATGAGGCGGTATAGGGTAATGTACAGAAGTTGCTATATTGTGTTCTTCCAAAAATGCCTTGAGTTTATCTCTCTCTTGAGTGCGAATTACAAACAAGTGAAAAACGTGATTTTCAGAACCATCCCAAAACGGTAAGCTAAGCTTATCATTTACAATAGACTCTAAATAATACCTAGCAATCTCCCTACGCCTTGCATTAGCGATATCTAAATCCTTAAGTTTTGTACGTAAAAAAGCTGCTTGTAGTTCATCCAATCTAGAATTTACCCCTTCATACTCGGCGATATAACGCTTTTCAAAGCCATAATTTCTATATTTTCTAATAACGGCTGTTAATGCAGTATCATTTGTTGTAACAGCGCCTGCGTCTCCTAAGGCTCCTAAGTTTTTTGTAGGATAAAAACTAAAACCAGCCGCATCTGCTAGACTTCCTGCGCGGTTCCTTTTTTTATCTTGAGCACCGTGTGCCTGTGCACAATCTGTAATCGTGAGTAGATTATTTGCTTTCGCGAAAGCTAAAACCTGCTCCATATCTGCTAGTTGCCCATATAAATGCGTAGGCATAACCACTTTAGTTCTTTCTGTTACTTTTTTGTTTAAATCTCGAAAATCAAAATTATATGTTTTGTCCTCTGCCTCTATTAATACAGGTATCAAGTTTGCTTGTTTAATACTTAAAATAGTTGCGATATACGTATTAGAAGCTACCAGTACCTCATCTCCTTCTGATAGTTTTCCTAGAATTTTATAGCCTTCCAATATCAATCGTAAAGCATCCAACCCATTAGCAGTACCTATACAATGTTGAGTTCCACAATAAGCAGCAAACTCTTCTTCAAAAAGGCGTACCTCCTCCCCTAGTACATACCATCCTTTTTCTTGAAAGTTTAGAAATGTTTTATTGAAAGCTTCTTTATAAGGGGCATTCACCGCTTTTAAATCTAAAAAAGGAATCTTCATATAACCGAATTTAAAAGGGAATGACTAGACGTATCAAAACTATAAAAACGATGTAACATCGTACGAGCTCCAAAGCATTCTTTCCAGTATGCGAGTCCGCTATTAAGAGTTTTGCCTTGATTTTCGTTAGAAGTGCCAAAATCAAAGTACTTCTTATGAGCAAAGGTTTTGTTTATCAGTCCTTCAAAAAGAATATCTAACGAACCTAGTTGCTGCTTGTCTTTATTTCCTGAAAGGTATTGTATGTGTGCTGTCGTTTTGGTTTCAAAGACAGTCGCCCCTGCCACTAAGATGTCTTCCTTGTATACATTAAACTGTCTAATATTCTTAGGGAAAAATTGGTGTAGCAGCTGTATTTCTTCGCTAGTATGGGTAGGCAAAGCTCCGTATTTTTGTTTTAAATTAGGCAACAATAGTTCATCCCAAAAAGTACTAAATATTGTTTCTTCTTTAAGTACCAATCCTTTTTTTTGAGCTTTCCTAGCGCCTGCTAAACGCTTAGGATATATAGGTAATTTATCATCATAACTAATAACAGACGCTGTATCTATTCGTGTGATTTTTGCTTGAGTAAGTTGCGCAAGGTACCCGACTTCTTCGGCAGGAATCGCAGAATAAAAATTAGGCAGCTCTTTTAATTCTAATGTAGTTATCTTTTGAGACTCTAAAAATTGTAAAACCTCCTGAAATAAAACAATATAATCTGGAAGCTTTATCTTAGAAGATATTACAAGCCCTCCATAAGTAAGCCCTTGATGACTATATACTGTACCCTCCTTCTTATTCGCAGGAAGTACCGCTACTAGTTTATTATTTTTATGAATCAATAGAGAGTAATCCTCAAAACGGTCATTGTGATACTCCATAAAACCTCTGTTAAATAGGAATGTAGCATTTTTCGCGGAAGCGATAAAATCATTCCATTTAGAGCGATCAGAAAGTTGATATGTAGTTATTTTGTAATTAATTTATTCTACTTTTTCAAAAACAATATTTCCTAAATCATCTATACATCTATAGACTCCTTTAGGCGTATCTTCTTTTATAACGACGTAACTTGAATTATCTTCTGTATGTGTCAATAATTTATCATTTCCTCCTAGATAAGAAAACAAAACTCTAAATACATTTACTGCATTTTTAAGATGGGTTTCCACCTTTTATTAACCCAAAGAAAGTTTTATTTTATACAACGCATTTTTTGAAAAAAGTATTACCGCTGTTGCTACAATACCTTGAACAATCATAGCTCCTAATCCCGGGTCAAAATACAATAACGATATATGTTGCTTACTTAGAAAACAATTAAAAATCAAAAATACTATAAATTATTCAGCTACGGGAAACAAAAAACCCTTACAAATAGACAATGTCTTTGTTTGTGCATACTGACTATGGTGTATAGTTGCTTAAACTACAATTGTGTATAGTTTATAAAATGTGAAATTTGGATTTTTTAGAAAATTTTTCCTTCTGGGTTTACCCTATTAAGGAGGACTCCTCCAAGATTCTAGCATTTGCAATTGAAACGCTGTATAAAGGG
>CAZJRA010000284.1:0-2599 GCA_964548335.1 uncultured Flavobacteriaceae bacterium
CTATGATATTTATCTGTGCAACACCCAACTTAGTTTTCAAACTGAAATTAACGTGACCATTAGAAGGGTTTGGAAACATAGAAAAATTACTTAATAGAAACTCGTCTGTCGTTAATGGAGCTACACACGCTAAAGAAGAATTAGTTTCGTTTGGAATATTAAAATCTTCTATCTGATCTCTACGATCAAGAGGGCTTCCTTGATCTGCATTTACTCCTAGTCCTCTTGTTGCAAACACATTCCATATACCACATATAACTTCTTCTTTATCTTCTTCTGGTATCTGTGTATTAATATCAATTGCAGCAAATATTGCATCTCGCGCATCTACAAACCCAGGTTCACAAGGCTGTAATTTCAAACCATCTGTAACAAGCTGTAATGATATATTGTTTCCTCCTATCCCATTATATAAATCTGGATCAAACCCATACTCATCTATTAAATACCAAGTCATATCCCATAGCATAGTAGCCCATACAGTTCCTATACCATGTGGGACTAAAATATTATTATCGTTAGTATTACCGTATGTTAAATTATTTACTTCAAAATCTGTTGTATATCTTCTCACACGATTTCCAGGTCCAGTTATATCCTGACCATTAGCATATGTAGCATGTCCTTTAGCATCTGTCGAGATATCCCCTTCTCTCATTGTAAACATATACCCATAATAATCTGAAGTCCCTTCATCCATTGACTCTGAATTGTTTAGACAATTTGTATTAGAAGCTCCTGATGTTAATCTTTTAGATATACCATGCCCATATTCATGCGTAACAACTCCATTATCAAGGCTTCCATCTAGTAATACAAAATCTTCTGGCTGTACAATAGAGGCTTCAATAACTTCTCCCCCTTCTATTGCTGTAATTATTGCATCTCCATCTGCTAGGTTTGTCATTATTACAGGTATTGTCACTTGGTCTCCTAAACTTCCTGGCGCAGGAGGAAGCGGAGTATTTTGATTATTATTAACCATTACTACAGCTATTGCTCCTTCATTTTGCGCTGCGAGTGCCTTAAATGAAAACTCACATATACCTCTTCTTATTAAAACAATATTTCCGTTTATTTGACTCCCATTAAGAATAGGATCACAAGCATCTGCTGTGTTTGAAGTTCCTGAAGGGTCATCTTCTACTACAACTAAATTCCCTGTTAAAGGTATTGTTTCTGGTATAGGGGCGCCGAATAACGCTTCAACCCCGCCATAAGCACCTTCTAATGTACCTCCATTAATTCTAAGTGTTTCACGTATTAGCTCTATATTATCCCATAAAAACATACTCATTCTTGGAGAAGATCCTTCTGGTGGTGTTTGAAAACTTGCATTATTAAGAGTTGCCCCGTCTTGAGCGTCTGCTAAAAGGCGGTCACCACCTTCACCTTGTCCTGTATAATTAATTGACTGAAAGTTTCCACTCTGCTCATCAAACCCATAATGATACATCACATCATGAATTACATTTGTAGTATAGAATAAATTTGTTGTAACAGCATCTACCATATTTACAGGTGCCGTTTCAAAAAGATATTCAAAATCAAAAATTAAATCATCTCCTCCATCAGGAGAAGCACCAAACCCATTGTTTGAATTAATATCTTCTTGAGCTAAGACGTTATTACCTCTTGTAATTGTCCATTCAGGACCTACCACCCCATTTGTATCATGCCATCCAAAAGGAGAGGCTTCTGGATCAGAAGGGTTTACTACTAATTGATTAGAACCATGATTAGGGCTCTCTAGAGGCAAAGCAAATACATTGTATTGAGCCCCATTCAAAGCTGTATTCGCTACATCTTCTTTAAAACCAAAAGAGGTTTCAGCATTACTTTTAGGTATGTAAGTTTGTTTTTGTGAATGATTCCCAAAAACACAATCATTTACCCAATCATTTTTATTTAAAATTTCTCCATTTACCGCATCTACACGAACACTGTACCAATGCTGCTCACTAAGCATGTGAATATTTAAATCCCAAGCAAGTCTAAATTCATCATCACCTGTAAGCTGATATACTAACTTGACAGGTACTTTATTCAAAGAAACTCCTCCATTAGTAAGAACAACTTCCTTAGAAGATATTGTTTCTAACAGTGTAAAATTAGCTTCTCCTGCTCCTAATAAAGAAGCTGCCGATGTAGCCGCTTGTATTGGAGTTAATACAGCTGTTTTCGTTCTAACTCTAGATGCGATGTCTAACTGTAAGTTATCTCCTATATGAATAATATTTTCATCTCTAAAAGCAACTGCTACGTTAGCATTAAACACTTCTATTCCATTATGCTTTTGAATAGCATACACATGCTCTACCCCACTTTTTCTATTAGTAGATTGATTGTAAATTGTTAAACCTTCTACATCCTGCCGAGTCATACCATCTGATGAACGTGATGATAAAAGTTTGTTTTTAAGTATACTCGTGTAATCTTGAGCAGAAACAGCTCCCACTCTAAACAGCTAAGCAACTAAAGTGAGAACTAAATACTTTTTCATTTTCATTTTTTTTATAACACCTAACTTTAATCAATATTAGCTTATTATCTATGCCCTTTGTCCTTTTTAAGACATAACCTAACATTAGGGTACTAC
>CAZJRA010000285.1:0-2573 GCA_964548335.1 uncultured Flavobacteriaceae bacterium
TTCCTATATCGTGTAGTAAAGCTGCCCATCGTAGCCAAACGTTTTCTGTATTGCGCGCAATATTATCTACAACTTCTAAGGTGTGGTAAAAATTGTCTTTATGAGTTTGTCCTTCTTGCTCATCTATACCTTTAAGAGCTGTGATTTCTGGCAGGAAGTGGGGTAGGAGTCCTGTTTTTTCTAATAATAAAAATCCTTTAGAAGGGACAGGGCTTCTCATTATTTTATGTAATTCCTCTACAATGCGCTCATTAGTAATAATTTTTATGCGGTTTGCATTACGGGTAATAGCTTCAAAAGAAGCTTTCTCAATTTTAAAATCTAATTGAGTAGCAAATCGTATTGCCCGCATCATACGCAATGGATCATCACTATAAGTAATATCTGGATTTAAAGGAGTACGTAAAATCTTAGCATCTAGATCTGAAGTTCCGTTAAATGGATCTAGTAACTCTCCAAAAGAAGCATCGTTTAAAGATAAAGCGAGTGCGTTAATTGTAAAATCACGTCTATTTTGATCATCTTGTAAGGTGCCACTTTCTATTTGTGGGTTTCTACTATCTTTTGTGTAGGATTCTTTACGAGCTCCAACAAATTCTACTTCTACGTTTCCGCTGCGAAGCATTGCTGTACCATAGGTCTTAAATACCTGTACTTTAGGTTTTCCTGGTAGGAGAGAAGAAACTTGTTTTGCAAGCTCGATACCATTTCCTACCGTTACAATATCTATATCTGCTTTTTTGCCTCGCTGTAATATGTAATCTCTTACATAACCACCTATAACATAAGTTTTTAATTCTAAAACTTCTGAAGCTTTAGAAATAATTTTAAAAATTGGGTCATTTAATGCAGTTCTGTAGTTAGCCATTATTCTCGTATAACAGTCACTTTACCATTATTAGTTAACTTAATAATAGCGCTAGGTTTTGTGGATTTTCTATCTCTATCTAAATTCACCACATAATCAACTCCATTAATTATTGCGGGATCAATATCTTTATAACGTTGTGGTGTTGGAGCTCCACTTATGTTTGCACTAGTAGATACAATAGGTCGTTTAAATTTCTTTAATAAAATATTACAGAATTTATTTCGGCACACGCGTATCCCTAAGGTATTATCTGCTGCAATAAGATTTTCAGCAACCCGTATAGGTTCATCATAAATGATAGTTGTAGGTTTAGAAGCATATTTTAAAATATCGTAAGCAACTTCAGGAACTTCTTCTACGTACTGTTGTAACATTTTAAAATCACTTACTAGGCATATAAGTGCCTTACTCTTCATGCGTTGTTTAAGTTTATAAATACGCTCTATGGCTCCTGGGTGTGTTGAGTCACAGCCTATTCCCCAAACAGTATCTGTTGGGTATAAAATTAAACCACCTCGCTTTAAAACAGCAAGAGCTGCTTCGTGTTCTTCCCTCATGTTAGAAGTTTAAGTAAAAATATGCTTTGTTGCAAAGTTACGATTGATAGCTCTACATTCGGCAAGTAAGGAAGGGAAAAATTTGGCTTTCGCGAAAGCATCCGTCAATGTGTCAAGTTGACTAATTAAAATGGATTATTAAAAAGTCAATAAAACTTAAAAATAAGAGGGTATAATTTTTTTTGTAATTACAGTTAAAAATGTTGTGTATTATAGGTAAGAAGGAATTTTTCACTAACTTTACCCTCTAGATTCTTAGAGAACC
Source organism: uncultured Flavobacteriaceae bacterium (assembly GCA_964548335.1). Lineage (GTDB taxonomy): Bacteria > Bacteroidota > Bacteroidia > Flavobacteriales > Flavobacteriaceae > Dokdonia. Next base: position 1,694 of record CAZJRA010000285.1, read on the forward strand.
TATATGTTTATTTTAACTAATTAAAAAAAAATTATGAGAAACTATTTTTCACTAATGCTAGTAGCCCTGTTTCTTACGGCAGGTACTATCTCTGCTCAAGATTATACGAGCATACTCCAAACCACGATTTTATCATCACGCTCATCAGATGGAATGACTGCGAAAGATATGGAAGGTTTGACAATATATAGTCAAACCACCAACAGGAGAGGTAACGTAGAGCATATATATGCTAACCAGATGCATAATGGTATACCCGTTTTTAATGCTAATGTAGCAGCTACTTTTAGAGGAGAAACTATTATTCATATGGGAGATAACTTGCAACGAGATATCGCATCTAGAGTTAGAACAAATACAGCAGTATTAACTCCAATGCAAGCCGCTACTAAAGCAGCTTCTCTATTAGGAGCAGGTACTGCAAATTTTTCTTTACTAGAGACAAAGTCTTCTCAAGAAGTTCTTCTTAATAAAGGAGGCGTTTCTTTGGATGAAGTTCCTGTTAAGTTAGTATATCAGCTTACAGATGATAATGAGTTTAGACTTGCTTGGGATTTAGATATTCATATGCTTAATAAATCACACTGGTACAGCGTGCGTATAGATGCGGTGAATGGAGAGCTTTTAAGTCAAAATGATTGGGTTTCTCAGTGTACACAATTGAATCATCAATTAAATAGTATTTCTCATGCGACTAAGAAACATACACATAAAGAGACATCTTCTTTTGGGTTTATTGAAAGTGAAGCAAACGCTGCTTTATCAGGAGGGCAATACAATGTATTTGCTTTACCATTAGAGAGTCCTATTCACGGGGCTAATACTTTGATAACTCCTTTTGAAGATCCTGATGCATCTCCTTTTGGGTGGCATGATACAG
>CAZJRA010000286.1:0-2567 GCA_964548335.1 uncultured Flavobacteriaceae bacterium
AGCTTAAACAAACAAACTCTTTTTTGTAAATTAGCATTCAAATATTAGTACTAAATCTCTTTAATATCAAATAAATGATGGCAGATAAAGCAACGCTTACGATAGATGGTCAAAGTTTTGACTTTCCAATCACAACAGGAACAGAAAACGAACGAGCAATAAATATCAAAACACTTAGAGGTGCTACAGGTGGTGTAACGACTATAGATCCTGGATATAAGAACACTGGATCTTGTGAGAGTGCTATTACATTTCTAGATGGAGAAAAAGGAATTCTTAGATATAGAGGGTACGCTATAGAAGATCTTGCGGATAAAGCAGATTTTCTAGAAGTAGCATATTTACTTATTTTTAGTGAATTACCTACAAAAGAACAGCTAGATAAATTTCATGCTGATATTAAGGCAGAATCTCATGTAGATGAGGATATGAAGAAAATCTTAGATGGTTTTCCTAAATCTGCCCATCCTATGGGAGTATTAAGCGCATTAACTTCTGCTCTTATAGCATTTAATCCTAATACGGTTAATGTAGATTCAGATGAAGAGATGTATACTGCTATTGTTAAGCTTCTAGCTAAATTTCCTGTACTAGCTGCTTGGGCAATGCGTAAGAAAAAGAGCCAACCATTAGATTACGGAGATAACTCATTAGGGTATGTAGAGAACCTTCACAAAATGATGTTTGGAAAGCGTAATGAGGAGTATAAAGTAGATAGAGCTATTATAGATGCCATAGATAAATTATTAATCTTACATGCAGATCACGAACAAAACTGTTCTACATCTACAGTACGTATTGTAGGGTCAGCTCACGCTGGATTATTTGCATCTATTTCTGCAGGAATTTCTGCTTTATGGGGTCCTTTACATGGAGGAGCTAACCAAGCTGTAATCGAAATGCTAGAGGCGATTAAAGAAGATGGAGGAGATACTAAAAAGTATATGTCTAAAGCAAAAGATAAGTCAGATCCTTTCCGTTTAATGGGATTCGGGCATAGAGTATATAAAAACTTTGATCCAAGAGCAAAAATAATTAAAGTAGCAGCAGATGAAGTATTAGGACAACTAGGTATAGAAGATCCTGTATTAGATATCGCAAAAGGATTAGAAAAGGAAGCATTAAACGATCCTTACTTTGTAGATCGTAAGTTATATCCTAATGTAGATTTTTATTCAGGTATTATCTACCGTGCCTTAGATATTCCTGTAGAGATGTTTACTGTAATGTTTGCTTTAGGACGTTTACCAGGATGGATTGCACAATGGAAAGAAATGCGTGAGCGTAAAGAACCTATTGGAAGACCACGTCAATTATATACAGGAGAAAACTTAAGAGAGTTTAAAACTGTATCTAACAGATAACTCGATAGAGAAGAACTAAATATAGAAAGCGCCCTAGTGGCGCTTTTTTATTGAATTATTATTAAGTAGATCAATATTTTTTTCGCGTAAGCGTATACTACTTACTTTAGAGAATCATTTGTAGGAAAGAAGAGAAGATTTTTGTGTCGCTCTCTTTCATTTTTTATCTTAGCCCCATATGCTTACATTAAATATACAAAACGAAACATCACGCCTTAGAGCAGTGATTTTAGGAACAGCTTTAAGTTGTGGTCCTACTCCAAAATTAGAAGATACTTACGATCCTAAAAGCGCACAACACATTGCCGCTGGAACGTATCCCACAGAAAAGGATATGGTTCAAGAGATGGAGGGTGTAGCTACGGTTTTAGAAAAATATGATGTTCAGGTTTTTCGTCCAGAAATAATAGAAGATTATAACCAAATATTTTCACGAGATATTGGTTTTGTAATAGATAATAAATTTATAAAAGCAAATATTCTTCCTGATAGGGAACGTGAAATAGAGGCTATAGAACATGTTATTAAGCAAATGGCACCTACTCATGTTTTTAGACTTCCAGAAGAAGCGCATATAGAGGGAGGAGACGTTATGCCGTGGGGTGACTATATTTTTGTAGGGACATATACTGGTGATGATTATTCAGATTATATTACCGCTAGGACAAATAAAGAAGCTGTGCAGTATCTAGCAGAACTTTTTCCTAAAAAGAAAGTAGTTTCTTTTGAGTTGCGTAAACATAATAAAGACCCTAAAGAAAACGCACTGCACTTAGATTGTTGTTTTCAGCCTATAGGTACAGATAAAGCGATTATACACAAGAATGGATTTTTAAAAGAAGAGGAATACGAGTGGTTAGTGACTTTGTTTGGTAAAGAAAATGTTTTTGAGATTGATAAAGATGAGATGTATAATATGAACTCTAATATCTTTAGTATTGCTCCAGATGTTGTTATCTCAGAAAAGAATTTTACTCGTTTAAACAATTGGTTACGATCTCACGGGATTACTGTAGAAGAGGTTGCATATGCAGAAATTGCTAAGCAAGAAGGTTTACTACGTTGTAGTACATTGCCTTTAATTAGAGATTAAGGAAGCTTAAGATTGTTATCTAAAACATTTAAGAACCTAGATGGTTTGAGGTATGTTTTTATGATATCCATATTTTTCAAAATCTTTTTGATAAATATGGTTAACTATTG
>CAZJRA010000287.1:0-2565 GCA_964548335.1 uncultured Flavobacteriaceae bacterium
GTTATTATATCAAATTTTTTGGCTTTCTATTTAGTAAACTATCTTTGTAAAAAATGACAGATACACAAATATATCTTCTCGCTAGCTCAGGAGCATTTCTTGGAGGAGCTTTAAATACACTTGCAGGTAATGGAAGTGCGATTACACTCACCCTATTAACTGAACTTTTAGGACTTCCTCCTAATGTAGCAAATGGCACAAATAGGGTTGGTGTTTTTACACAAAGCAGCGCGTCTGCATGGGTATTTCACAAAGGTGGACAACTAGATATTGCAAAACGACGCAATTATATAATCATCATTTTTATGGGTGCCTTAGTAGGTACTATTCTAGCACTTAATGTAAGTAATGAACAATTTAAATCTGTATTTAGATTTATGCTTGTTTTTATGCTTTTTGCAGTTCTTGTAAAACCTAAGCGCTGGTTAAGAGAAACTGACTTGGACTTTAACCCTTCTTGGTATATTTACACCCCTTTGTTATTTGCCTTAGGATTTTATGGAGGATTCATTCAAATGGGAATGGGCATTTTTTTCCTCATTATTATGGTGCTTGTCTTACGCATTAATATTGTAGAAAGTAACGCCTTAAAGGTTTTTGTAATTGCATTATACACCTTAATGGTGGTAGGCCTTTTTGCTTATAAAGGGCTAATAGATTGGAAAATTGGAGGCATTATGGCTATTGGACAGACAATAGGCGGATGGGTTACTGCAAAATTTGCTACAAAAATATCTTGGGCAGATAAAGCAGCCTATTACCTACTAATCTTTGTTTTAGCGCTTGCGATAATTAAACTTTTCTTTTTTTAGAAAAAGAAAAGCCTAACATTACTGCTAGGCTTAAACATTAAATATCTTTATAAAAAGTATCACTTATGCAGCTGGCCTTCCTAAAAGACGCTTCTCTATCTTCTTTTTCTTCGCTGTAAGACGCTTCATTAGGTCCATTAATTCTGGATTCTGAGTTTCTTTATAAATCTCGTTTATAGCAAGTATAAGTCTCTTAGCTTCTCTGGAAGCCTTTACTCTATCACTTGTTGACATATTGCTCATCTTTGCTACTTCAAAGGCTAGAGCTTCTTCCATTAATTTCATAGCTTCATGTTTTTGTTCGAAAGTTGGGGCAATTTAAACAAAGAATATTAATTTTCTAAATTAATTATGATTTTTTTAGGAAAATTGCTAAAAAATACTTTTATACTAAAACTCAGAAAAGCGTTGGTCGTTTAAAAAATCTGTATCTGTAAGTGTTTTTAAGAAAGCAATAATTTCCGTTTTTTCTTCTGAAGTAATCTCTAACCCTAGTGACCCATCTGATTTTATAAATACAGAATCTAATGTCTCGCTTTGCACAATACCTTCTGTATAAAAGTCTAAAACATCTTCCAATGTTTTCAACCTACCGTCATGCATATAAGGAAACGTAATCTCTATATTACGTAAACTAGGCACTTTAAACTTTCTAATATCTTCAGACAAGCCCGTAACTTCACTTCTTCCCATGTCATTATATTGTGGATCAATAGGAAGCCCATTATTACGATACGATTGATCTGTTTGCAAGGTTCCTGAGTGACAAGAAGCACATTTTGCCTGAAAAAGAACACGACCATTTTCTTCTTCTTCAGAAAATGTAATAGCCTCTCCTCGCTCCCATTTATCGTATTTAGAGTTTGCACTCACCATCATAATCATAAACTGAGACAATGATTTAAACATACGTTCTGCAGTAACTCCTTCTGATCCGTAGGCCTCTGCAAATAAGGCAGGATATTTAGAATCATTTTGAAGTTTAGACAACACATTGCTTATTGTCTCATTCATCTCTACCTCTGCTGTAATAGGAATAATAGGTTGTGTATCTAAAAAAGTAGATGCCCCATCCCAAGTAAACTCATTCATAAAAGCGAGGTTGTGTAAGGGTTGTGCATTACGCTTCCCTATCAAACCATCTACTCCATGACTTGTAATATGCGTGTGATGTGTAAAGGCGAAATCTTGAATATGACAAAAACCACAAGACACCACACCATCTGATGCTAGCTTTCCGTCATAAAACAATTTCTTACCTAATTCAAATCCTTTTTCTGTAGGAGGATTTTGAGTTATATCATAGGTAGGGTCTGGGAAATTACTAGGTAGTGAAAAATCTAACAGTGCGTTTTCTGCTTGTAGATTCCCCACACCTTCATCACCCCCTAAAGAACTGTACTCGTTATCTGACCCACAGCTCAAAAAGATAGTTAACCCTATTATATATATTATTTTATTCATTGTTATTGTGATACATAAAACGCAGCACTAATATTATCTGCAATCCTTGGAGCGTTTATAGGATCTACTTGAATATCTGGCTTATTATCTATACTTATGCTATTTGCTCCATCAAAAACTTGTCCCATATCAAAGAAAATCGTTTTACTTGCATTAACCTTCTCCCCTATTGTTAGATATCCATTATTGTTTAAAGGAACAGTCACTTCTTTATAATTATCTAAATTAGCTCCATGACTCCCTACATGAACAATAAAAGACGCTTCTTCTGTAGCATTTTGGGTTGTAT
>CAZJRA010000288.1:0-2558 GCA_964548335.1 uncultured Flavobacteriaceae bacterium
TTGCTTTAGCAACGCCTAATAAGTTGTGTGTTCCTAAAGACCCTACCTTAAGTGTCTGAATAGGTATTTTTAAATAATCTATAGGGCTTGCAGGCGAAGCAAAGTGCAGTATATAATCTAGCTCACCTGGGACATTTACATAGGTGGTAACATCATGGTCAAAAAACTCAAACTCCTTTAACTTAAAAAGATGCTCTATGTTTTTAAGAGAACCTGTAATGAGGTTATCCATCCCTACTACTTTATACCCTTCTTTTATAAACCTATCGCAAAGATGAGATCCTAAAAAGCCAGCAGCACCCGTAATTAATATTCTTTTTTGCAATTATAAGACCCTATGTATGATAAGCTTTATCTAAAAACTCAGCATTAACTAAATCAATGAGCAAAAATAAGGAAAATTAAAGGGTTTGAAGGGTATCTTTATAATTCCCTTAATTCTTCGCAAAAAGCTTCTAGAATAGGTGTTTTTGCGTACTTTTCTAAAACGTATGTTCTTGCACGTTCACCCATCGCCTGAGAGGCTTCTTTGTTCTCACGCAATTCTTTTAATACAGCAAGCACACTGTCTACTTCATTTTTAATTATATAATACCCTCCTTTAGAATTGTTTAAAACAACCCCAACCTCTGCATCTGGATGACCTGTTACAATAGAAGGTTTCTGACTTGCCATCATTCCTAATACTTTAGAAGGCATTACAGTATCTAATACGCTCGTTTTTTGAAAAAGAATATGTACATCTGCACTTCCTAATAAAGACCTCAACTCATCAAAAGGTACTGGTTTATGAATACCAATTTGAGGAAATGAACGAAGCTGTTCTTCTAACCATTGTTTTTTTGAACCATCACCCACAATTATCACTTCAAAAAGAGCTTTATCTAACTTAGTAACTACGTCTAGAAAAAAGTTCCAATCTTGCTTATCGCCTATGTTTCCAGAGTAAAGTATTTTAAACTTCTTAGATGTTAAAAAAGAGTGTTGTTGTACTTGCGTTATATCATTCGTTTCTACCCAATTTGGCAAATAATACCTTTGAGTTTTTGTTTTTAAAGCCAACTTATCCATCATATTATGGCTTATCGTACTCACACGGTCTGCTTTGTTAAGTATACTACGCTCGAGCTTCATAAGTTGGGCGTGTACAAACCCTTTATCTTGTTTCTTAGAAGTCGTAAGACCTGATTGGAAAGCTGCATCAAATTCAAAATCTTGAATGTGTGTCCAATGTTTTGCGTTACGCTTTCGCGAAAGCATATTCCCTAACCACGCACTGCTCGTAAACGGAATTACAGAGAGTACGATATCACATTCCTTAATTTTTTTAAAGTTGCGTCTCGACCCTAGTGTAAAATCAATAATATGTAATACTCGCTTTAAAAAACTAGGTTGTGAGGGTGTGTATTGCTTATATCTTAATACTCTAATATTATCAATAGATTCTTCTAAATAAGGCCCTTTGTCTTGATAATTATCTTGTATTTTCCATTGAGGGTAGTATGGAAAAGCAGTAATCACTGTAACAATAGCTCCTTGGCTTTCTAGATAATGGGCCCACTGTGTAGAATATAACCCGATAGCTGTTTGCTCAGGATAAAAATTAAGGCTGATAAGAGTAATGTTTTTTCCCGAGAGCTTAGGCATTTCTATCTTTTATGGGTTGGGCGGGGGTACCAATACATATTTTTTGGGCCGGCAAGTTACTATAAACACTGCTTCTTGACCCAACAACAGTTCCTTCTCCTATTGTTATTCCCGGTGCTACAAATACGTCTGTTGCTAACCAACATTTATTAGAAATAGTGATTTTATGTGCGCTTATTTTAAAGTCTTCTGAGCGATAATCATGAGTTCCTGTACATATATAGCATTTTTGAGATATTACCGTATTTGAGCCTATCTCAATAGGGCCTAGCGTATATAAATCTACCTCATCACCTATCCAACTGTAATCACCAATACTTAGCTTCCAAGGATAGGTAATTTTTACAGAAGACCTGATAATCACTTTTTTGCCTATTTGTGCGCCAAAAGCTCTTAAAAGAAATCTACGCCAACCGTAAGCAAATTGGGGAGAACCTCTAAATAATGTCGCTTGGACAATCCACCACAACTGCACAGTTATTTTAGACTTTCCTCTAAAACCCTTGGGTGTTTTATATGTAGATAGTTCTTGATACCTCACTACGCAAAACTAGTTAATCCATTTCTTATCTTTTATGACTTGTGCCAAATATTTACCTGCCGCTTCATACCCTAGAGTATTGAAATGCACATGATCTGATAAAAAACGTCTCGGTATACAGTCTTTTTTTATATCCTCTAGGTCTTGTAAGCTAGGTGTTATACCCATATCATAGATGGCTTTTTTTATCATATACTCACGTATATCAATAAAGTAATCTTTAAAAGATGCCTGTAATAGTGTATTAAGATTTCCTATTCGGGTATGAGCCGTACTGCCTTTGTATTCTTTATCTCCAATACCATTACACACAGATAAAACAAGTAGTCTTTTTCTCTCATCTGGCTTGCTGTTATCTATCATTTCATTA
>CAZJRA010000289.1:0-2555 GCA_964548335.1 uncultured Flavobacteriaceae bacterium
ATATAAAAGCAAAAGTAAGGATTTGTTATGCTTTCGCGAAAGCATACTATTCTAAGTCTATAACTAGCCCAAAAAAGCTGCTAGTTGCAGCACTATTATATCTAGCAAAAGCATAGTTGAAACGAATTTTATTAATCTTAAGTCCAAAACCTGCGCTCAAGCCCGAAAAACTTCGCTGATTTAAAACTCGCAACTCTGCATTTCTTCTAAAATTATACCCAAATCTAAGGTTAAAGCCTCCTCTAGGAAACAACTCTAATCCTAATATAGCATGCCTAAAAACATTATCTAAAACACCTATTTCCTCTTCAATTACATTTCCATCAAAATCAACAGTTTCTCTACCTCCATTTTGAAAAGCAATATTTAATAATTGTAAGTTTTCTAATGTTAAATGCCAACGTATAGGCACATTAGCAAGAATTTGAGAAATTCCTGCATCTATCTCTAGAGGCAAACTCTCTATCGTATCTACAAAAGGTGTAAACTGTGTTCCTATATTTCTAACAACTACTGCCGCATTAAGGTCCCACTCTTCATAGTTATATATAGCTCCTATATCTATAGCACCTCCTATAGAAGTATACTCCGCAAGTCTGGATGTAATAAATTTTGCATTAGCACCTATATGTATATCTGTTCTAGGAATGTTTCTAGCATACCCTAAAGAAAAAGCTGCTTCACCTCCTCCAAACTCTCCTGTAAATTGCCCTGTCTCATCTCTCCCATCAAAACTCCCATAATTAATATAAGTAGCACTAGCGTGTACCACTTGCGTACGTCTATCTACATAATAGGCATAAGACGCTGTACCGTAATTAACATCTGAAAGAAAATTTACATAATTAGTAGAGAGCTGGTTACTCATCTGCTTATTAATAGACGCTGGATTATATACAGCTGAGTCTGGATCGTAATCGTAATTTGTGATAACCTTACCCCCCAAAGCTGCTTGCCTGGGTGATGAAATTAAATTAAGAAATTGGTAAGTGTCCCTCCCCCCCAACTGGCTATAAGCCGTTGCAGTTATAAAAAGGACACACAAAGCAATGTATAATTTATTCATTAGGTAATAAAAGCGTCACCTATGTAAACGTCTATAGTTATAAGATATTTTAAAAATCCTCTATTATAATTTCTTTGGATTTTTAACCTTTTGTTTCGTTAATGCAATATCGAGTACATCACTCATATCATCTACATAATGAAATGTTAATCCCTTAAGATAGCTTTGGTCAATCTCATCTATATCTCTCTTATTTTGAGAACACATTACGATCTCTTTTATCTTAGCACGTTTTGCAGCTAAAATCTTCTCTTTAATCCCTCCTACTGGAAGCACTTTACCACGTAAGGTAATCTCCCCCGTCATTGCTATGTTTTTCTTCACTTTGCGTTGTGTAAATAACGAAACTAGAGACGTAAGCATCGTAATACCTGCACTTGGACCATCTTTAGGAGTTGCTCCTTCTGGAACGTGAATATGTACATTATACGACCCTAATGTTTCTGTCTTAAGACCTAACAAATCTGCATTTGCTTTTATATACTCCATCGCTATAGTCGCACTCTCTTTCATTACCTTTCCTAAGTTTCCTGTAATAGAAAGATTTCCTTTTCCTTTAGATAAAGCCGATTCTATAAAGAGTATATCTCCTCCTACCCTAGTCCAAGCAAGTCCTGTAACCACTCCTGCAACGTCATTATTTTCGTACTTCCCTCTTTCTAAGCGTGGAGCTCCTAGTACTTCTATAACATCTTCGTTAGACACTTTTACGTTATACTCCTCTTCCATAGCCAAGTTTTTTGCTCCATATCGAACCATCTTAGCTATTTGTTTTTCTAAACCACGTACTCCCGACTCTCTAGTATATCCTTCTACAATTTTTTCTAATTGAGGTTTCGCAATTTTAAGCTGGGTGTCGTCCATCCCGTGCTCTTTTATCTGCTTAGGAAGTAAGTGACGTTTTCCTATCTCTACCTTTTCTTCTATCGTATACCCCGTCACATTAATAATTTCCATACGATCTCGCAACGCAGGCTGTATAGTATTTAAACTATTAGAAGTAGCGATAAACATTACTTTAGAAAGGTCAAAGCCCATTTCTAAAAAATTGTCGTAAAATTCACTATTCTGTTCAGGGTCTAATACTTCTAGTAAAGCTGACGATGGGTCTCCATTGTGTCCGGCGCTTAACTTATCGATTTCATCTAGAACAAAAACAGGGTTACTCGTCCCTGCCTTTTTTAAACTCTGGATAATACGCCCTGGCATAGCTCCTATATACGTCTTGCGATGTCCTCTTATCTCTGCTTCATCTCTCAAACCTCCTAAACTCATACGTACATATTCTCTACCTAAGGCTTCTGCTATAGATCTTCCTAAAGAAGTCTTTCCTACTCCTGGAGGTCCATAAAGACACAGTATAGGCGACTTCATATCATTACGCACTTTTAAAACGGCTAGATACTCTATAATACGACGCTTTACATCTTCTAGACCATAATGATCTCTATCTAATATTTTTTTAGCTCTTTTTAAATCAAACTTATCC
>CAZJRA010000290.1:0-2541 GCA_964548335.1 uncultured Flavobacteriaceae bacterium
GTCTTGGTATCTGCTTTTCGCGTAAGCAAGGCTATATAAAACCCATCATATCCCGTTTTATGCGGACTGATAAATTCCTGCTTTTCTAAACTGAATTGTTGTCCTTGTTCGGTTTCTAGAAACGCTTTTACTTGTAATTCATTTTCTTGTGGTAGGATAGAGCACGTAGCGTAGGCCATCTTTCCTGATGGTTTTACGAGTTTGCTGTATTTCTGTAAGATATCTGCTTGGCGTGCAATTACTTTTTCGACAAAGTCCGGTTGCAGTTTCCACTTAAGGTCAGGGTTTCTTTTTATCGTTCCTAAACCTGTACAAGGGGCATCTATAAGTACTCTGTCTATCTTATCGTATAGTTTTTTGTATGCTTTAGAGCTTTCAATAACTCGGGTCTCTATATTATGCGCTCCCGCTCGCTTGGCACGTCTCTTAAGCTCTTTAAGCTTGCCTTCGTATATATCCATCGCGATTACTTGCCCCTTATTTTCCATTAAGGCAGCTAGATGTAGTGTTTTTCCTCCGGCACCTGCACACATATCTGCCACACGCATCCCTGGAGATACATCGAGATAACGAGCGACACGTTGTGAAGAGGCGTCTTGTACTTCGAAAAAACCTCCTTAAAGGCTTTAGAGGTAAATACATTTTTGCGCTCTACAAGCTGTACTGCGTCTGGATACCCTTTAGGTATTATAGTATCTATTTCTTGGTCTGCTAGAGTGTCACGTAAATTTTTAGGAGTCGTTCTAAGACTATTAGCTCTTAAAACAACAGGAGCTTGCTTATTAAGAGCAGCAATCTCATTGTCCCACGACTTTTTTAACACCTCTAGGCCTAAATCGTCTAACCAATCTGGAATAGACTCTCGGTACTTTCTTATTTTAGAGAGTTCGTCAAATTTTCCTTTAATACGTCTGGTAGGTACAGGCTCTATTTGTTTCCAATCTGGAATAGTAATTCCTCTTAGAGTTGCCCACACAGCAAAGAGTCTAAATAAATTAGCTCTGCTATACGGTGCTTTTACTTCGGCAATTTCTGAGTACAAACGTTTCCAACGTACAATGTCATACACCGTTTCGGCGATAAAGCTGCGGTCTCTAGAGCCCCAACGTTTATCGTGTTTAAGTACTTTTTTTAGAACTTTATCTGCTTGTTTTTGCTCATTGAATATTAAGTCAAGAGCATCTACAGCAGCAAAAACGAGATTTCGGTGTAATTTCATAGTATATTTTACGAATTACAAAGGTATTGTATCCAAAATTAATAGCTTTACATTTCTTAAAAATTCCATATGAGATATATCTTTTGTTTTCTGTTTCTAGTAATTATTTCTTGTAAAGAAGAAAGTGTAGTAAAAAAAGGAGCTATTGAGTCTGTAGAAAGTGTACGAGTTTATGAAGACTCTACAAGCATACGTGCTATTGAAGTAACTAAAAACGAACTCGTTTTTGCGGGGAGTAATGGTGTACACGGGTATTTTAAATTAAGTAGTCCTGAGTCTATAGGCTACCCTCAAATTGCGTTGAAGAACTCTGGGGTTATAGACTTCCTAGATAAGAAGCCTGCTTTTAGAGCAATAGCCATCACTCAAACACACGTTTTTATGTTAAGTACAGATAAGCCCGCGTTACTTTATAAAGTAGATAAAGCTTCTCAAAAAATAGACTTAGTGTATATAGAAGATGTAGAAGGAGTTTTTTATAACTCGATGACGTTTTGGAATGATAAAGAAGGGATTGCGATGGGCGACCCTATAGATGGGTGTTTTTCTGTTATTATAACTAGAGATGGAGGAAATAGCTGGAACAAAATTTCTTGTAATTCTCTTCCTAAAGCAACTAAAGGCGAAACGGCTTTTGCTGCGAGTGATACAAACATAGCTATTGTAGGAAGTCATACTTGGGTGATTACAGGAGGCGAGAAATCTAATATATTGTATAGCCCTAACAAAGGAAACACTTGGTCACTTTTTAAGACACCTATTGTAGGAGGTTTAGAAACAACAGGAGGATACTCGGTAGATTTTTACGATGCTGAGATGGGTGTGATTTATGGAGGGAACTATAAAAGCCCTAAAGATAATATCGCTAATATCGCGTTTACTACAGATGGAGGAAAGCAATGGCAATTGGTAGGAGATGGTGTAAACCAAGGGTATAAGAGCTGTGTGCAGTTTGTACCAAACTCTAACGGAAATGAACTTATCGCTCTAGGCCGTTCTGGTATTTCCTATTCTTCAGATAGGGGAGTGTCTTGGAAAGAAATTTCTAAAGAAGCATATTTGAGTTTTCGTTTTTTAAATGATAGTACTGCTTTTGCAAGCGGAAATAATAAAGTAGATAAACTCCTGTTTAAAAGAGGAGAAGTGCCGTCTCTTTAAGAGTTGCCATTTATTATTGAAACCTACTGAAAATAGAATAAGAACAAAAAAATGAAAAAATATTTAGTCTTATCATTCTTCAAATTTTAGAAGTTCAATTAAAGCTAATGGTTGAGCTATGAACAGTACGGGAGCAAACTAGCGTTTGCTTTCCGCCACGCACA
>CAZJRA010000291.1:0-2527 GCA_964548335.1 uncultured Flavobacteriaceae bacterium
GAATTAGGAATACACACCTATCAAGACCTCATACACCTATTTCCTAATCGATATTTAGATAGGACACGCTACTACACCATTAAGGAACTAGAACGCAACAATGCAGAGGTGCAACTTAAAGGGAAGATTACAAGTCTTAAAATGATAGAAGGAAAAGGAAGGAGACTTGTGGCTACTTTTCAAGATGATGGTGGGGTTATGGAGCTTGTTTGGTTTAGAGGGCACAAATGGATTAAAGAGAGTATTAAGCTTAATACTATTTATGTTGTTTTTGGAAAAACCAATTTCTACAACGGTAAATTTTCTATGCCACACCCAGAGATGGAATTACTCTCAGAACATGAAAGTAAGTTGCGAAGTACTATGCAACCGGTTTATCCAAGCACCGAAAAATTGAGCAATAAAGGCATCACAAATAGAGTGGTAAACCAGCTCATGCAAACGCTCTTTATGGAGGCCAAAAATGACCTGTTTGAAACCCTCTCAAAACCCATCTTAGAAGAGCTAAAATTAATGCCTAAAAAGGAGGCAATTTTTAATATCCATTTTCCACAATCTCAAGGTGATTTAGCAAGGGCACAATATCGTCTAAAATTTGAAGAACTATTTTATATTCAGTTGCAACTTGCGCGAAAAATCAACATCATAAATCCAAAATAAAAGGGTATGCATTTGATAAAATAGGCCCGCTTTTTAACACCTTTTACAAAGAGCATTTACCTTTTGAATTGACCAATGCTCAAAAACGAGTTCTTAAAGAAATTCGTCACGACATGGGTACAAATGCCCAAATGAACCGCCTTTTACAAGGAGATGTAGGTTCTGGGAAGACCATAGTTGCCCTAATGTCAATGATAATAGCTATTGACAACGGTTTTCAAGCTTGCTTAATGGCGCCAACTGAAATTTTGTCAGTTCAGCATTACAATGGATTAATTGAACTGTGTAATAATTTGGAAATCAGTATTTCAATACTTACAGGTTCAAGTAAAACTTCAGAACGTAAAATTATACACGAACAGCTAGAAAACGGCGAGTTAGACATCTTAATTGGCACTCATGCGATACTTGAGGATAAGGTGAAATTTAAGAATTTAGGGCTCGCCGTAATCGACGAGCAACATCGTTTTGGAGTAAAACAACGCAGTAAACTATGGCATAAAAATGACGCTCCACCACACATACTTGTGATGACTGCCACCCCTATCCCCCGCACCCTCGCCATGACCGTTTATGGAGACCTAGATGTAAGTGTAATTGACGAGCTTCCTCCAGGTAGAAAAGCAATAAAAACGGTGCACAGATATGACGCAAATAGACTCAAGGTTTTCGGCTTTATTAAGGACGAAATTAAGAAGGGTAGACAGGTGTATATTGTGTACCCTTTAATCCAAGAATCTGAGGCGATGGATTACAAAGATTTAATGGATGGATACGAGAGTGTTTCTAGAGATTTCCCCCCACCCGAATATCAGATTTCTATCGTACACGGACAAATGAAAGCTGCCGATAAAGAAATCGAAATGCAACGCTTTATTCGTGGAGAAACAAATATTATGGTTGCTACTACGGTAATTGAAGTAGGTGTAAATGTACCCAATGCTTCGGTAATGATTATAGAGAGCGCAGAGCGTTTTGGTTTGAGTCAGCTACATCAATTAAGAGGACGTGTAGGAAGAGGCGCAGAACAGAGTTATTGTATTCTCATGACCAGTTTTAAGCTCTCTAGCGATAGTAAAACACGGTTAGAAACTATGACACGTACAAATGATGGGTTTGAAATTGCAGAAGTAGACCTCAAGCTACGTGGCCCTGGAGACATTATGGGCACACAACAAAGCGGTGTACTCAATCTTAAAATAGCAGATATCTTACGAGATAATGACATCTTAAAAATTGCTAGAAGCTATGCTTGGAGTATTATTAAAGATGACCCTGCTTTCGCGAAAGCAGAAAACAAAATCATCCATTTTGTCTATGCACAGATGATGAAGTTTAAAAACATCTGGAGTTTTATAAGCTAATAACAATAGTTAATCTTTCTCTTAATCGTTTTAATACAACTGTCTAAGATATATTTACTGATAAAATGCTTGTTAGGAAGTCTGTTCCTCTGTTTTATAATCAAAGAAGTAGTTATTTAGTTTCTTAACGATTTCTCTTGCTCGAGTTATGTTTTTATGACTCCGTGATAACTTATATCCTCCTATTATTCCTACAATTACATTATTAGTAGGGTCTTCTGGATCTCTTCTAACGGTAAAGCTTTTTCGTATACTCTTATCAGTCTCTTTCTTCTCAAAAGTAGCTATGTATCTTCTTATTTTACCATCTCCTATTTCAAAAGGGGCTTTAGGCGCTTTTATTTTCCTTTTTCCACTCCCCCAATTCTCACCTGTTTTGATTCTATTTATTTGCATATCAGAAACACTAAATAGATATGCTATCTTACTTAAAGTAACTCCTTTTTTAATAAGCTTTTTTATTTGTTTTACGTCTTCTAAAGTTAATTTACTACTACTATAGA
>CAZJRA010000292.1:0-2522 GCA_964548335.1 uncultured Flavobacteriaceae bacterium
GCAAAAAGGCTGTGAAATTTCACCCAGATAAGAACCCTGGGGATGAGACTGCAGAGGCTAATTTTAAAAAAGCGGCAGAAGCTTATGAGATTTTAGGAAATGAGCAAAAACGTGCTAAGTACGATCAATATGGTCATCAAGCGTTTGAAGGCGGAGGCTTTGGCGGTGGAGGAGGTATGAATATGGATGACATATTTAGCCAGTTTGGAGATATTTTTGGAGGCGGTTTTGGTGGTTTTGGAGGCGGAGGCGGTCAGCGTCGCGTTAAAGGAAGTAACCTAAGAGTGCGAGTACAACTTACCCTAGAAGAGATTGCAAATGGTGTCGAGAAAAAAATCAAACTAAAACGTAAGAAGCAAGCAGCAGGAGTAAGTTATAAGACATGTGCTACTTGTAATGGCGCAGGGCAAGTTACTCGTATACAAAATACAATATTAGGTCGTATGCAAACGTCTGCTCCTTGTCCTACTTGCGGTGGAGCAGGGCAGAGTATAGATAAACGTCCTAGTGGTGCAGATGCACAAGGTCTCATTGTAGAAGAAGAGACTGTAAGTGTAAAAATACCTGCAGGCGTAGTAGATGGAATGCAGTTAAAGGTACAAGGAAAAGGAAACGATGCTCCAGGTAATGGCATCTCGGGTGATTTATTAGTAGCGATACAGGAGTTAGATCACGAGTTTTTACAAAGAGAAGGAGATAACCTTCATTATGACTTATATGTAAGTATAAGTGAGGCTGTTTTGGGTGCTTCTAAAGAAATAGATACGGTTACAGGAAAAGTAAGAATTAAGATAGAAGAAGGGGTGCAGAGTGGTAAAATATTGCGCTTACGCGGAAAAGGAATTCCATCTATAAACGGCTATGGAAAAGGAGACTTATTAGTACACGTAAATGTATGGACTCCTAAAACCTTGACGAGAGAACAAAAACAGTTTTTTGAAAAAATGAGAGAAGATGAGAACTTTACACCTAACCCAGAAAAAGAGGATAAGTCTTTTTTTGAAAAAGTAAAAGATATGTTTTCTTAAAGGTTAATTTTTTATATTTTTTATTTAAAAAATGTTAATTTTTATTAAAATTTCTTATTTAAATGATTATATTTGACAAGCGTTGAAATTCTTTTCAACGTCTTTTTCATAGCAATTTTTTTCCCATCCTAAATGTAAGCTTAGGGTGGGTTTTTGCTTTTATAAAGAATTGGAGATATTCTGCTTAAAAGCTTTGCTAGCTCTATTTGCTTATTACTATCTTTAAACCCAAGTTAGGAGATTTGTTATAAGTACAACTTAACAAATTTTCTAAAAATACTAATTGTAATCAACCTAGATCTAGGTTAAATGAGCTATCATAGTTTATGAATTCATTACTTGTTGCAAATACTGTTTCTAAAAGCTTCGGTGATTTTACGGCACTTAATCAAGTCTCAATCTCTGTTCCTGAAGGTAGTATTTTTGGATTATTAGGGCCTAATGGAGCTGGAAAGACTACATTAATACGTATTATTAACCAGATTACAATGCCAGATTCGGGTACTGTTACTCTAGGAGGAGAACCTCTCGCTCAACACCATGTAAAAGATATAGGCTACATGCCAGAAGAACGTGGTCTTTATAAATCTATGAGGGTTGGTGAACAAGTTCTTTATCTAGCTCAATTAAAAGGGTTGAGTAAAGAAGAAGCTGTAAGGAGAGCAAAACATTGGTTTGATAAACTAGAAATAAGCACCTGGTGGAATAAAAAAATACAAGAACTCTCCAAGGGACAAGCACAAAAAATACAATTTGTAGTTACTGTAATGCACAATCCAAAGTTGCTCATTTTTGATGAGCCTTTTAGTGGTTTTGACCCTATTAATGCAAATCTAATTAAAGATGAAATTCTTCAATTAAGAGACGAAGGAGCCACAATTATTTTTTCTACACACCGTATGGAGTCTGTAGAGGAGCTATGTGATCACATAGCACTTATAAATAAGTCTAATAAGATTTTAGAGGGAGAAATTAATAGTATTAAACGACAATACAAAGACAATACTTTTGAAGTAGGCGTAGAGGTAGCTTCGGGTGCTTTCGCGAAAGCACAACAGGAACTCTCATCTAAGTTTTCTTCTACACCAACACAGTTTAAATCTTTAGGAGATGAACTCAAATTACGTATTAAATTAGGGGCTAATGCAAGACCTAATGATTTATTAATGGAGTTACAGTCTTTTGGACAAGTAACTCATTTTAAAGAAGTAATACCGAGCGTGAATGATATCTTTATTCAAACCATAAATCAGAGCGTATGAATGTATTATCCTTAATTATAAAGCGAGAGTATATAGCGCGCGTGCGCAATAAGTCTTTCTAGATTATGACATTTTTGAGTCCACTTATAATGGTAGGTATGATGCTACTTATAGGTTATCTCACACAGTTAAATAGTGATACAAAACGCACTATTGCATTGGTAGATGAAACAGGCTTATTTGTTTCTGATTTTACAAATACCAATACTACTACCTATCTTAATCTTACAGA
>CAZJRA010000293.1:0-2508 GCA_964548335.1 uncultured Flavobacteriaceae bacterium
AATTGTCAAACTGTCCAGTAACGTCTATGTGTAAAATGTTGTTAGCAGGGTTTGGGTAGATGTTTATAATTGCATTAGACCCTATTAACTCATCGTTTACAGATAAAGTAACTATGTTTCCAGCAGCAGATGTAGAGAACCCTCTCAATCTTCTTTCTCTTAAAGAATACTTAGTTCTGTTAATTTGCTCAAAGCTTTCTTCTAATGGTTCATAGATATTATAGTTCCCATCATAGAGTCCTTTGTTACTCCCATTATTATCAATAAATCTAAACCAGTGAAATCCTATACACTTAGGGTCCTCCATAGTTTTAATTGCGTAATTTTCGAAGAAAAGAGCGCGCTCTTCTTGGTCTGGAACTACCCATCCTGCACCATCATCATTATCTATAGGATCACCATCCACATCTATGTCTCCTAAGGTGTCAGCACCTTTAGTGTAAAACTCTGTAGTCATCCAAGGAATGTCTGTGTGCTCTGCCCAAAAAATCCAATCTTCTTCTAAAATCTCCCATTCACGGTAGTAGTTAATAGACATAACATCACAATACTCACTTGTTTTTTCTACTACAGGAATACGATATCTAATATTACCATTAAGTCTAGTCCCTAGTATAAGGTGGTTAGGGTCTACATTTCGTACAGCCTCCGTTACAATAGAAAAGTAGGTGTCTGCGACCATTCCAACGTATATTAACTCGTCTTCATCCGTAACTTGATTTGGTGAGTAGTTAGGGCCATAAGTTGTGGTCATATACTCATCTGCCTTAATGAATTGATCATTTGTAGGAGCAAAATTTAAACTCTTTTCTAATTGAGTGTCAGAAAATTTTAACTCGTTATCTAAGAAATATCCAAGAAGGTATGGGTCGTCTTTATAAGGTTCTAGCCAACCAGGCATCATCTCATTTACATAACTTTCAAAATCTTGTTCAAAAACAGGAAGTACAAACGCATCCCAAGTAAGCTCTGCATCTCCATCTACATCATTTTGAAACTTACGCAATACATTAAGCATAGGAGTGTAGGCTATATCACCTATCTCTTCAGACCAAGATCCCATGGTGTTAATACCTAGGTCTACAAAGTCTTGAGGTAGGTCTAACTCACTCGTTTGGTCTACACTATTAAGTCCTACAGAGTAAAAAATATTTCCAAGAGGATCTATATAGTTCCAAACACCATCTATATTCTCTGTTCTAAAATATCCTGTAGCCTCATAAGATACTCCAGGTAGTACTAATCCTCCATACTGATCAAGAGTTTCTTCAAAATTGTTTCTAGTCTCCATAATTATAGATGCAAACTCTCCTTCGTCTCCTTGTTCTATACTTGTACCAATAACATCTCTTAGTCCAAACAGAGCAAATTCCATATCTGCATCTTCAACTAAGATTAATTGAGGTTTGTCATCATCATTAACAGCTTCCTTAGAAGCAAAAACTTGAGAAGTGTTACCTATTAGATTACTGTATAGTAAAAAATTAAGTGTTCCGTTTTGATCGATTCTTTCAGAAGCAATATCAGTAACATCAAAATAAATAGCCTTTCCTTCACTAAGACCTCCGTGAAAAACAAATTCAGCATTAGTAGGTTGGTTGTTCCAAGTAATACTTGTTTCGCTTATGTTATTAGGTAAAAGTCTAAGTTGTGTACTTATATGGGTGCTGTCAGGAGATGTGATTTTAAGTAAAACCTGTTCAAAATCTTCTGAAGCTCCGTTTAAGTCAAATGATAAAAAGGCATTCTCCTCATTTCCATTAAAGGATTTGTTTATTCTAAGTTCAGCCTCTCCTCCAAAGTTTTCATTTGGACTCGATTCACTAGTATAAGCATCGTCTGTAGGGAAAATACTCGTTTGTGCTTGTGATGTTGCAGATATAAATACGCTTAGTAAGAAAGCTGCAACCAATGGGTACTTGGATGTTTTTGTTAACATGTATAATTGTTTGGTAATAAAGGCACAATTTAATGTCTGTTGTAATATACTAAAACAAAATAGTGACTTTATGTGATTTGTATTCTTCTAAAGCATAAGAGACCTAGAAGTATAGCGATTTTTTTTGTAGTAAAAATATGAAAAACTTACAGAGTAAATATGTGTAGAGATAATGTTTAACACTTTTTTTATCACTTTTAAAGCTAAGATATAGTGTGTTATCTAGATGTGTTAAGAAAACTATAGTTGAGATGGGTTATTGTAGGATTATTTTAAGTGATCTTTTTCTTTCTCCTCAGCTGCTTTTTTCAAGTTATACCAATTCATATAACCCATTGCTATTCCAAAGAAAGTAAGGTTAAATAGAAACTTCCAGATGTTAAAATCTTCTTTGTCAATAAAATCAAATCCTGCCATAATCCCTGCATATACAAGTCCGCTAATTAGCCCTGCTTTGATACTCGATTTCATTACTGGTTTCATAGTTGTACTTTATTAGATAGTAATTAAGGGTTTTTTTGCTTGCAAAAAATATAGCAATTTGGGTCGGCGCAAGCCGAATGCAGTTA
>CAZJRA010000294.1:0-2495 GCA_964548335.1 uncultured Flavobacteriaceae bacterium
GTATTTTGTATGCCTTAGATTCTAGAAATTGAAAAAACGGATTAATTCCTTCAAAATGCTCATTTCCATTCCATAAAAGCTCTTTATCTTCTTTAGATAGCTCAAAGTAAGGTTTGTGTATAGGAAAGTCAAACTTGTATGCGTTATTTACAAGTTGGTCTCTATAGGAACTCATACTTTCTCCTCTCCAAGGAAATACACAGTTTTCGAATACAGACAAAGCCGTATTAGGTACTACGAGGTCTTCATCTATGCCTATAACATCTCCATAACCTTCACAAGTAGGGCAGGCCCCATAAGGATTGTTAAAACTAAAAAGATGTGTATTAGGCTCTAAGAAAGAAATGCCATCTAGTTCAAAAGCATTAGAAAATACACGTTGTGTGCTTGTGCTAAGGCTTTCGATAGAAAGCGTTCCTTTTCCTTCATAAAAAGCAACCTGTACTGCATCTGCAAGTCTGTTTGCAAAATCTTCATCACCAGGATTACTAACAATTCTATCTACAACAAGATGTAGGTCTTTCGCTTTAAGCTTAGTACCCGTTTCAATAACTTCATCTATTCTAGTTACGGTATCCTTTATTTTTATACGTGCATACCCTTGCTGTAGCAATGCAGCTAATTTATTATCTAATTTTCTGCCTTTTTCAAGTATAAAGGGAGCTAGTAATAACAGTTTTTCTCCTTTCTCAAAGGTGTTTACATAGGCTACAACATCTGTTACGGTATCTTTTTTTACTAGGTTTCCAGATACGGGAGAGATAGTTTTACCTATTCTAGCATATAATAATTTAAGGTAGTCATATATTTCTGTAGTTGTACCTACGGTACTTCTTGGGTTGGTGCTATTTACTTTTTGTTCTATAGCGATGGCAGGGGCAATCCCTTTTATATAGTCTACCTTAGGTTTGTCAAGTCGTCCTAAAAACTGACGAGCGTAGGAGGAGAGGCTCTCTACATAACGACGTTGCCCCTCTGCATATAAGGTGTCAAAAGCAAGACTAGACTTTCCAGAACCTGATAAACCTGTAATGACGACTAGCTTATTTCTAGGAATTACAACATCTATATTTTTAAGATTATGGAGCTTAGCACCTTTTATGATGATGTTTTCCTTAGGATTTACTTGAGTAAGTACGTCTGTCATTGTGTTTATATAACTTGAGTTACAAAAATACAAAAGGGATTCGTTAATAGGAGATGTTTTGCTTTCGCGAAAGCAAAAAAAGGCTCATTAGGTTTTTGTTAATTTCCTTGGTATTATGGGTATTTTAATGCTTTTTTCGCAATTAACTAGATAGATATTTGGATTATTGAGAGTAAATTCCTTATATTTACCATCTATTAACACATAAAGCGCCTGCTTATAGCATAATATTACTTTTTAAAATCTTATTACGAATCTTAGGTATTTTACCTAGTTTAAAAAGTGTATTATGGATAAAGTGTTAATAAACGACGCAACGCTCGTTAGCAATTACATCAAAGGAGAAGAGAAGGCATTAGGGATACTTATAGGGCGTCATAAACAACGTATATATAATTTTATTTATTCTAAAGTGTACGATAGAGATATCACAGAAGATATTTTTCAAGATGCGTTTATTAAGGTAATTAATACACTTAAAAAAGGGAAGTATAACGAAGAGGGTAAATTTTTACCTTGGGTTATGCGTATTGCTCATAATCTTGTGATAGATCACTTTAGACGTAGTAATCGTATGCCTAAATTTAATAATGATGGGGAGTTTAGCATCTTTTCGGTTTTAAGTGATAACAAACTTAATGCAGAGAAACAAATTATTAAAGACCAGGTAAATAGCGATGTTAGAAAGCTAGTAGAAGAACTTCCCGAAGATCAGAAAGAAGTACTTATTATGCGTATATATCAAGATATGAGCTTTAAAGAAATATCTGAACGTACAGGAGTAAGTATTAATACCGCTTTAGGAAGAATGCGATATGCTCTTATTAATATGAGAAAGGTGATAGAAAAACATAATATAGTTTTAACTGATTAATATAATATTCTCTAAAAAACTGCGTTTACAATATAAACCAAAACGTAGTTTTATATGAATGAACTTTACTCAGAACCTTCGCCAGGTAAAAAGGCTCCTAATTACGGACCAAGTGAAGAAACAGTTTCATTTCTCCTAGGGTATTCTCAAGCTTTAAATATTGTATCGTACAAATCGATGAAATTTGAAGTCATTATCAATTAAAATATAAAAGCTCAATCGTAAGATTGAGCTTTGTTTTTATTACTTAGTTTTAGATTTCTTTTTTGCTTGAAGTTTGTAATAGTCTTGCAATACGGTCTTGCGACCTATGGTTTTAGTAATCATATCTTTTTCTAAATCCCATCCTCTGGCTGGCGAATATTGTCTGCCGTACCATATAATTTGAAGATGTAAATCATTCCATATATGTTCTGGAAAAAGATATTTAGCATCCTTTTCTGTTTGAACAACGTTTTTTCAGTTAGTAAATCC
>CAZJRA010000295.1:0-2489 GCA_964548335.1 uncultured Flavobacteriaceae bacterium
CATTTGTGTCTCTACTGGTGATTTCTATTTTGTCAGGAGTGTTTTTACTTATTTCTTCTGAAAAACAATCTAAATATTATGCTTCATTCTGGATAGAAAGTATTCCTTTATTGTGGTTAATACTTTTGTATTGTATAAATGTTTATTGATTATTCATTTCGCGTGCGATTTTTTCTTTTAAGGCGTTCTTTTCATCTTTAGTCACATTATGAACCTTAGGGTTTTTAATCGCTTTAGTCAATTTATTGTTGTCTGCAGTATAAGACCTACATTCACTACAAAAAATCAGATAAAAGGTAAGCTTGATTTTATCCCATAAGGAAGCCTCGCCTTTGTATTGGTTTTTGTCACAAAGCAACTTGCCCTTATTGCAATTGATATTAAATAGTGCCATTAATTTATTTCTTTATTTAATCTAAATATTTATATAATTAAATTATAACCAATTTTTTTTCATACACCCTGCCATCGCAGTCCTTGCTCTATGTATGATTACCCAAAAGTTAGACGGTGTAATGTTAAATTCATTACATATAACCTCTGTGTCAATGTTTTCTATTGTTTTCATTCTGAATATAGTAGCTTGCTTTTCTGGCAGCTTGCTTAAACAATTATAAATTGCCTCCCCTAATTCTTTATTTTGAATACTATCTTCAGCAGTTTTGTCAAAAGGATCAGCAACTCTTTCTTCTAACCAGTCACCTTCACTCTCTTCATCTTTATAGTTAATATGTACTTCTGCTTTGCCTTTTTTAGAATTAGACTTGCGATAGTGGTCTATTATTTTACGCTTAAGGATAGAAATAAGCCAAGTACGTTCACTAGCCTCTCCCTTAAAATTCTTCATTGATTTTAAGCCTGCTAGAAATGTTTCAGATATCAAGTCTTGTGCCATCTCTCTATCATTAACTCTAGCAATAGTAAAGTTAAAGAGGTAATCTGAATATTGATCGACCCATTTTGTAGGGTCTATTTTGTGTGATGGCATGGACTATATGTCGTTAGTTATATTCAAAAATAACATTTTAAAATATTTATTTTGACTCCAATACCTTTTTTAAATTTTTGTTTCTGATTTTGAGAAAGTTAACTAAGTGTTTTTTAACAAAAAAAATATCAAAGAATTGTCCAACCCACCCATATGGAACATCATAACTAAGGTAATCATGCATTATTGTAGTAGTATTTGTGCTTTCATAAAAGCGATGCTCATGTCTAAATTTTTTAAAATGCCCTTGTGTCATTTCATCTACAAAATAATGAGGTTCTTTATATTCTGATATGAGACTAGTATGTGTGAGCCAACATCCAAAATGTTTTCCTCGCCAAGTAACCGTTTCTCCCAAGCCTATTTGTCCAGATGTAACTCCTTTAATCGCTTTTTCTTGTGTCTGAGAAGCAGATTCTTGATGAAAATCTATATCCATAGATAACTCAAATACCTTCTGTATAGGAGCATTAATTACAGTTTCAATATGGATATGTGTCATTTTTTGGGTTTTATTTGATTAGGTTTTGCAAAGCTTGCTCTAGATTGGGATGTGAGAACTTAAACCCTACATTGGTTAATTTACGAGGAATTACATTTCTACTCTTTAATAACAACTCTGTTTCTGTTCTAATAAGAAATGCACCCATCTCTAATAAAAACTTTGGAGATGAAATACCAAACGGGATTTTTAAAGCACGTCTCATTAATCGCATTAATTCTTTGTTGGTACTAGGTTGCGGAGCTACAATATTAAAGACACCTTCTAGCTCTTGATTCTCTATTAAAAATGCTAGACTACGCACAAAATCATTCTCGTGTATCCAACTAAATTTTTGGTTGCCATTCCCTTGTTTACCACCTAAACCTAGTTGTGTAATTCTTTTTATAGGCTGTAGAGCGCCGCCATTTTTACCTAGTACAATAGAGGTGCGAAGGGCTACCTTTCTAGTTTGTGGAGTCTTACTCGAGAAAAATGCTTTCTCCCAAGCTTTTGCTACACTTACAGAAAACCCTGTACCTATTTCGCCTTGCTCTTCAGACATTTGTTTGTCTAGTGAATGCCTATAAATTGTTGCTGTAGATGAGTTAACCCAAACCTTAGGTGGGTTTTTGCACTGCGCAATAGCTTTACCTATTACGGTTGTAGAGTCTATGCGCGAGTTCATAATAAGGTCTTTGTTTTTTTGATTATAACGACAATCTACAGACCGACCTGCCATATTAATGACAACAGTAGCATCTTCAAACTCTTTTTCCCAGCCAGAAAAAGAAGTAGCATCCCAAACAACTGTTCTAATGTGTTTTTGATTTTCCTGATGCTTGTTAATCTCAATATTTTGCTTTCGCGAAAGCAAAACAATATCATCAAATTGAGTATTAAAATGATTGATAATTAATGAGCCAAGAAATCCACTGCCTCCAGATATAATTAATTTTTTCATTGAGATTTACTTTTGTGTTGACACATTAATTTTTGATTTTCTACGACCTCTAAAGA
>CAZJRA010000296.1:0-2461 GCA_964548335.1 uncultured Flavobacteriaceae bacterium
TGGCAAAAGATGCTGCTAATGGAGCTAAAGACGGAGCAGGGAAAATGATGAAAAAGGCTATAGGTCACTAATCATTTAAACATAACTTTTAAAAAAGGCTGAACTCTTGTAAGAATTCAGCCTTTTTTTATGCTTTTAGTTTTCCTCTTTCATAAGCATTGCTCCAGAGGTGCTAACTTCTCTATCTATTTTTCGCATTAAGCCTTGTAATACTTTTCCTGGGCCAACTTCTGTAAAATGCGTGGCTCCATCTGCAATCATTTGTTGAATACTTTGCGTCCACTTTACAGGAGCTGTAAGTTGCGCCATTAAGTTCTTCTTAATCTCAGTAGGATCAGTAGTAGCTGTTGTAGATACGTTTTGATAAATAGGAGAACTAGGTGTGTTAAACGTAGTGTTTTCTATTGCAGCAGCAAGCTCTTCTCTTGCTGGCTCCATAAGCGGGCTATGAAAGGCACCTCCTACTGGTAATACTAAGGCTCTACGAGCTCCTTTTTCTTTCATTGACTCACAGGCAGTCTCTATTGCTGTAACTTCTCCAGAGATTACTAATTGACCAGGGCAATTATAATTTGCAGCAACTACAATACCTGGAGTAGCTTCACAAATGTCTTGTACTTCCTTGTCTTCAAGACCTAAAACAGCAGCCATTGTAGAGGGTTGTATTTCACAAGCTTTTTGCATTGCAAGAGCTCTTTGTGAGACTAATCGTAAACCATCTTCAAAATTTAGAGAGCCATTTGCAACCAAGGCGCTTAACTCTCCTAACGAATGCCCTGCGACCATATCGGGTTTAAATTGATCTCCTAATACTTTGCTAAGTATTACAGAGTGTAAAAATATAGCAGGTTGTGTTACTTTAGTTTGCTTGAGGGCTTCTGCATCTCCTTCAAACATAGTGTCTGTTATCGTAAAACCAAGAATGTCATTGGCCTTAAGAAACATCTCTTTGGCTAAATGTGATCCTTCAAAAAGATCTAATCCCATTCCTGTAAATTGAGCTCCCTGTCCCGGGAAAATATATGCATTCATAGTCTTGTGTTAAGATTTTAAATTAGTGCTAAAATAGGGAAAGTAAATGACCTCTTTATTGCCTTGCCCATGTTTCAAATGTAAATGAGTATTTGTGTTTTTCGTCTTTATCGTGAAAAACGCTTTCTTTTAATTGCCATTGTTCGACATCTATATCTGGAAAAAAAGCATCTGCTTCAAAATTATCGTGTACTCGAGTGAGTTCTATATGTGTGGCATAGTCAAGTCCAATGGTGTAAATTTCACCCCCACCTATGATAAAGGTATTATTATCATCTTTAGCAAAGCTCAATGCATCTTCCATAGTATGTACTACGATAGCATCTTGCGCTTTGTAATTTGTATTGCGACTAATGACAATGTGAGTTCTATTGGGAAGTGGTTTTGGAAAAGACTCCCAAGTTTTACGTCCCATAATAATATGATGACCCGTAGTGAGTTTTTTAAATCGTTTAAAGTCGTCAGGTAAATGCCAGATAAGATCATTGTCTTTTCCTAATGCATTGTTTTCAGAAGCAGCGGCAATCATTGTAATCATAGGGGAGTATCGGGGTTTGCTGTTATAGCTGTTTGTGACTTTGGGAATGAAACTTTTTTTTTAGGTAATGGCATGTCTATTTCTACCTTTTCTTGTAGAGAAGCTATTTTTTGTTGTTGCTTTTGTACTAATAAACCAACCTGTTTATCCTCCCATTTTTTATTCATAAAGGTTCCTAGCAAGAAAACATTAATACTATGTACAAGAAAGAAAAAACACCATGTTAGTATAGCCCATACAAACCAAGGGCTTCCAAATGGCTTATACTCTTTACCAATACCTAAGGCTAGGTTTATAATGATGAAAAGTATAGCTCCAGCTAAAAAAAGTACAAAGTGATAGTACAAGCGTTTTTTTTGACGCACTCGCGTTTGCGCGTGCTCAATGAGTTCTTTTTGCTCTGGATCTATTTGTAATGTTGTCTTTTTTGAGAATATCCCCATTATATAGTAATCTTTATAAGATAAAATTACCACTTTTATATTGTACAAAAAAGATGAACAAGGTTAAACTTAGATTTTGAGATAGAAAATAGATTTCCTACTGGTTTTGTCGTGTTTTAAGCTTTATTAAAGTTTGAATGCATGAAAAAAGAGCACCCTTTATAGGAATGCTCTTTTCTAGATTTTTTATCCTTAAAATTTGGATAAAGAGTATTTTGTTAGAATGTAAAAGGAAGTTTAAAAGTACTTTCTTTAGGTGTTCCACCCATATGTCCTGGTTTTACTAATGGGATAGACATTATAGTTCTTTTGATTTCCGCTTGTAAAGCAGCAGAACCTCCTTGCATGTTTTTAACCTCGGGTTTTCCTTCTTTGTTAATAATCATATCTACAATTACTATAGAACCTGATTGATGTCCTTCAGGGAATTTAAAATTTTGTATGATAT
>CAZJRA010000297.1:0-2461 GCA_964548335.1 uncultured Flavobacteriaceae bacterium
GCCTCAAGTTGTCCACCTATCTCTCCTATCATCACAACTGCTTCTGTCTCTGGATCGTTTATTAGTAACTCTACAGCTTCTTTAGTGGTTGTCCCTATAATTGGATCTCCACCAATACCAATTGCCGTTGTTATTCCTAAACCTTGTTTTACAACTTGGTCTGCTGCTTCATACGTAAGTGTTCCTGATTTAGAAACAATTCCTACTTTTCCTTTGTTAAATACAAAACCTGGCATAATACCTACTTTTGCTTCTCCTGGTGTGATTACTCCTGGACAGTTAGGTCCAATTAATCTACAATCTTTTTCTTTTATGTAATCTGATGCTACAATCATGTCTGCAACAGGAATCCCTTCTGTAATTGTAATGATTACTTTAATCCCTGCATCTGCAGCTTCCATAATTGCGTCTGCAGCAAAAGCTGGTGGCACAAATATAATAGTTGTATCTGCTCCTACATTTTCTACAGCTTCTGCAACTGTGTTAAAAACAGGTTTATCTAAGTGAGTTTTCCCTCCTTTTCCTGGAGTTACCCCACCTACTACGTTTGTTCCATATTCAATCATTTGACCTGCGTGAAAAGTACCTTCACTACCTGTAAATCCTTGAACAATAATCTTTGAATCTTTATTTACTAAAACGCTCATTGGTTTTCTTTAAAATGTTGTTTTACAAAAATACTTCTTTAATCACTTCTTACGAAGTGATTTTATAAATTTATTCCTTTATATGATATCATCGCCTCCGGAGACTCCTCTGCTGGTAGACTCATTTGATATCCTTTATACATTAATCCGTCCTTAATCTCCCATATAGCTACAAAATGAGCAATTGGCATTTCTTCTGTAGGGTTTTCTATAGTAGTTATATAAAAAGTAAATCTAATAGTTACATTATTTCCTTCTTCCAATAGATGCGTGATTTCACAACGTACAGTCTCAAAAGACTTTGCTGCTTCTGCAGTAACTTTAGATATATCTTCCCTGCTCATATGAGAATACCCTGTTTTGGCATTCCAAAAAAGTTCCATTTCTGGGTGAAGATATTTTTCACTCTGTTGCACTTTATTAAAAAAGTCAGAGCTATAAAATTCACTTACAAGTCTTTTACCTACTGAAATCATTATCTATCCTTTAATTTTTCTATTAACTCTGGGATTTTTCTAAGATTAGCAATTTCTTTGTGTTTTTCTCTAAAATCACCTGCTGGAGAGCCAAAATAGCTTTTACGCCCTTCTAACGACTTACTCACACCACTCTGTGCAGATATTACGGCTTTTTCTCCTATCGTAATTCCACTTGTAATTCCCACTTGACCCCATATAGTAACCTCATCTTCTATTACCACACAACCAGCAATAGTAGCTTGTGCCGCAATCAAGACTTTATTTCCTATAATTGTATCGTGTCCTACATGGACTTGATTATCTATCTTAGTTCCTCTTCCTATTGTCGTGTCCCCAGTCACTCCTTTATCTATAGTACTCAATGCACCTATATCCACATTGTCTTCAATAACAACACGCCCTCCTGAAATTAGTTTATCAAAACCTTCTTCTCGTTTTTTGTAATAAAAAGCATCTGCCCCTAACACAGCGCTTGCATGTATAGTAACATTATCACCTATAATTGTATGGTCATAAATACTTACATTAGAATGAATCAAACAATCCTTCCCAATTTGCACGTGATTTCCTATAAAAGCACCGGGTTGTATTATTGTCCCTTCACCTATACTTGCCGTAGGCGAAATCGTAGCCATAGCCTTTGAAAAGGGTTTAAAATAAGTCGTAAGTTTATTAAAATCTCTAAAAGGGTCTTCTGAGATTAAAAGAGCTTTTCCTTCTGGACATTCTACTTCTTTATTGATGAGTACTATCGTAGCAGCGCTTTGCAATGCTTTTTTATAATACTTAGGGTGATCTACAAAAACAATATCTCCTGGAGTTACCACATGAATCTCATTCATTCCCAATATTGGAAAAGAAGAATCACCTATATACTTACACTTGAGTAAGTCTGCTATATCTTTTAAGGCTTGAGGGCTAGCGAATTTCATATTTTTAAATCTACTTCTTTTTTCCGTAAATAATAGCCCTCGCAAACAAGAAATGTAAAAAAGGGATTTTTGAGAAGAATACATCTAGATAGTATCCTAGCTTATTAATTGGGTTTGCATACTTCTTATCTCCAAAAATTTTTAAAGAGATGAATCCTGTAATTACCGTAAAGAAATCAAAGAAATAATGATCAAACGTAAAGTTGTTACGTATAAACTTAAAATCCTTATTAACTAACGCATGCTCATCTGGCGTACGTTCTTTTTTATTAAAATTACGATAGAGCTTATATAAAGGATTCATATTAAGAGGTTCCAAGAAGAGAATTGTTCCTCCTGGTTTTAATACTCGATGTATATGTCCTACAGATTGCTCTATATCTAAATGATGCAAAATAGCACC
>CAZJRA010000298.1:0-2459 GCA_964548335.1 uncultured Flavobacteriaceae bacterium
TTGCATCAGTTCATGGAAATTGACATTCAAGTCAATTTGCTTCATAACTATCGTAAATATTTTTAGAACACCCTAAGGTTACAACATTAATTTTATTTTGTTTCGGTGATTTTGTACGCATTTTATAAACTAGATTATAGATTGCAAAAATACATCATTATTGCATCGTAATAAAATATTATATTAGCTATTAAAAATTATTACTTTATGAAAAAAATAGTACTATTATTATTAATCACAAGTTTGTCATTCTCTTGTTCTAATAAGAAAGAAAAAACAGAAGTTATTACAGAGACTAAAGAAGTAGTTTCAAAAGGTAAATTCAAATATACTCCAGCACAAACAAAGTTAACTTGGACAGCATATAAAACACCTAAAAAAGTAGGTGTCTCTGGTACATTTGACAATATTAAAGTACAAGGAAATAAAAACTCAGATAATATTGAAGACGTATTAACAGGTGCTACTTTTGTTATAAATGGATTATCTGTAAATTCAAATAATGATATACGTGATCCTAAATTGGTGAAGTTTTTCTTTAAAAACCTAGCTAGACCTACTTTTAAAGGGGAATTTGGTGAATTTAAAAACGGTAATGTAGACGTTACTCTTACTTTTAATGATGTAGAAAATGTAAGCGCTTTTAAATATACTATACAGGATAATGAATTAAAAATTAACGGTAGTATAGATATACTGGAAGATTTTAAAGCAAAAAATGCTTTTAATGCTATCCATGAAGCTTGTAATCAATTACATGAAGGTAAAACCTGGACTGACGTTTCTATAGAGGTGGTTACTAAAATGTAAAACTATAAATAATATCTTTTTATTTAAAGTAGGATAATTAAATATTCTATATATCTCAATTTATAATAAAAGGGTTATGTTATTGAAATAACATAACCCTTTTATTGTGAGTTAATATTCCACCGCTCTAACCACTTTTTAAACTCCTTAACTCGTTCTCTACTTACTATCAAATCAAACTCTTTAAAAGAATCTATTTTTACCTTAAGGCGAGAGTTTGTATAAGAAATCATATCATCTATAGCATTTACATTTATAATAGCTTGACGAGATATACGGAAGAACTGCTCTAGATCGAGCTCCTTCTCAATTGACTCTAGTTTATCATCTATTAAATAATTACGACCGTTTTCTAGGTTTAAATAACTGCCTTTGTAGCCTTCCTCTTTTTAGGGAAGGCTACAGGATTATAAAGTAGTTTTTCTTAACATACAAATAGAAAATGCCTTGAGATACTATCTCAAGGCATTTTTATTTCTATAAAGGTTGTCAAATTAATATTTTGACAAAAAAAAGCGACTTGAATTTAAATTCAAGTCGCAATCCCTTTTCATAGCGTTATGCCTTTTTAGTTTCTTCCTGCCATAATTCCTCCATCAGTATCCCAGATAGCTCCAGTAACCCAAGATGCTTTATCTGATAATAAGAAAAGGATGCTGTTAGCAATATCATTAGGCTCACCGATTCTTCCAATTGGGTGAAATCCATTAAATCCAGTTAAAGCCTCTTCTGCTTCTGCTTTCCCTCCAAATACTCCGTGATATACAGGAGTGTTTACTACTGCTGGAGATACTGCATTTACTCTAATGTTATCATCTGCAAGCTCCATTGCTAGGTGCTGAGTTAAAGAGTGTAATCCTGCTTTTTGCATAGAGTATGCAGAAGAAGGTGTAGCCTTAACAGCTTGCTTAGCCCACATAGATCCTACGTTTACGATAGAACCTCCTTTAGTCGCCTTCATTTTTTTAGCAGCACTTTGTGTGATAAAAAAGAAACCTCTGTTTAAATCTAGGTACGAGTTATAATCTTCCATTGTATGATCTAGAAATGGTTTTGGGCCAAAAATTCCAGAAGCATTTACAAGGTAGTCTAAGTTATCTAATCCATCTATTGTAGATATTAAAGAAGATACTTCATTTGCATCAGAGATATTTGCAGTATGCTTAACAAGGTTTGGTGCATCTGCAACCTTATCTACATTTCTTCCTACGATATGAACTGTAGCTCCACTTTCTAATAAAGCATTTGCTGTTGCATTTCCGATTCCACTTGTACCTCCAATTACTAAGGCTACTTTGTTTTGTAAGTTTTCCATTATTATATATTTATAGTTGTTATTAATTCCAATTTGGTTTTTTCTCAATTCCGTATCCATCAGTCGTTGTACCCCCTTCTAAGGATTGTTCTTTTGCTTGTATTACAATAAAAGAGAAAAGGTCTTCTGAGTTATTTCTAATTGCTCTTTCTGCTCCTGTAGCGACTCTTACTATAGTCCCTTCTTTCATATCTACAAGCTCATCATTAAGAAGTAATTGTCCCTTTCCTTTTACACATATATACACTTCTTCAT
The DNA here is from genome assembly GCA_964548335.1 of uncultured Flavobacteriaceae bacterium. Classification (GTDB taxonomy): domain Bacteria; phylum Bacteroidota; class Bacteroidia; order Flavobacteriales; family Flavobacteriaceae; genus Dokdonia. The sequence goes on from CAZJRA010000298.1 coordinate 2,381, forward strand.
TTTCTTTGTGCTTGTGTAAAAAAGGAATCGACGTATCTGGTTTCATTGTATTAAATGAAATCTCAGAACTCGTCAACCC
>CAZJRA010000299.1:0-2451 GCA_964548335.1 uncultured Flavobacteriaceae bacterium
TTATAGAACCTGCATCTAAGTCTACCTTTTTTGCAAGGAAACTTACGCCATTTATCTCTTCAAAATCTTTAGCAAGGTCATCACTTAAATTAAGAGCCTTTTCTTTTACAAGAGCTTCTAACTGTTTCTTTAAAGCTGCATTCTCATCCTGTAAGCTTATTATCGTTTTTACAGGATCTTGATTCCCTTTAAGTGTTGCTTTTACTTGATTATACGCTTCTGTCTCTGCTGTAAAATAATCTTTTGCAGCATCGCTAGTAATCGCTTCTATACGACGTATTCCCGATGCTACAGCGCCTTCTGAGGTAATCTTACAATGCCATATCTCTCCGGTTGTATTTACGTGAGTTCCCCCACACAATTCCATAGATTTACCAAAGCGTATGGTTCGTACTGCATCTCCATATTTTTCTCCAAACAAAGCAATAGCTCCTTCATTAATTGCTTGATCATAAGGAATACCACGTTGTTCTTCCAACACTAAGTTTTCACGTATTCTAGCATTTACAAAATTTTCTACTTCTCTAAGTTCATCTGTAGTTACTTTAGAAAAGTGTGAAAAATCAAATCTAAGATTACGGCTATGTACCATACTCCCTTTTTGCTCTACATGGGTACCTAGCACTTTACGCAAAGCTTGATGTATTAAGTGAGTGGCCGTATGATTTGCTGCTGTACGACTACGTTGCTTATTATCTACTACAGCCTTAAACGTTCCTTCTATAGATCGTGGTAGGTTTTTAACTAGATGGATTACTAAATTGTTCTCTTTTTTAGTATCTATAATATAAACAACCTCTCCATTACTAGCTTCTAGATATCCTTTATCTCCTACTTGCCCCCCTCCTTCTGGGTAAAAAGGCGTAAGATTAAAAACTAATTGATATAGCTCACCTTCTTTCTTACTCTCTGTCTTACGGTAGCGCATTATTTTAACATGAGTCTCTAGAGTATCATACCCTACAAACTCTTGATCTGCATCTTCTTGTAAAACATTCCAATCGTCTGTTTCTACTTTTGTAGCTGCACGAGAACGTTCTTTTTGCTGCTTAAGAGCTTCTTCAAAACCTGTCTCATCTAGTTTAAGATTACGCTCACTTAAGATAAGTGCCGTTAAATCTATAGGAAAACCATAGGTGTCGTATAACTCAAATGCTTTGTCTCCAGAAACGGTATCTCCTTTTGTTTGAGTAATAACATTATCTAATAATATCAAACCTTTTTCTAGTGTTCTTAAAAAAGAAGCTTCCTCTTCTCTAATAACATTCACAATAAGGTTTTTTTCCTTCTTTAATTCTGGAAACGCATCTCCCATTTGCTTAACAAGAGTCGTAACTAACTTGTAAATAAAAGGTTCTTTTGTATCTAAAAAAGTAAACCCATAACGTATAGCACGTCTTAATATGCGTCTTATTACATAACCCGCTCCTGTATTAGATGGCAACTGCCCATCTGCAATAGCAAAAGACACGGCACGCACGTGATCTGCAATAACACGTACTGCAATATCTATTTCTTCTTTTTTACCACACTTACAATGCGCAATAGTTTCTATCTCTCGCATTAATGGTGTAAACACATCTGTATCGTAATTAGACTGCACTCCTTGTAAAACCATGCAAAGTCTTTCAAACCCCATTCCTGTATCTACATGTTGTGCTGGCAGCTTTTCTAAAGAACCATCTGCAAGGCGATTATACTGCATAAAAACAAGGTTCCATATCTCTACTACATGTGGGTGATCCATATTTACTAAAGACTTACCATCTATTGCAGCTTTCTCTTCTGCAGAGCGTATATCTACGTGTATTTCTGAGCAAGGGCCACAAGGACCTTGCGCTCCCATTTCCCAAAAATTATCTTTCTTATTACCATTTATAATCCTGTCTTCTGAGATATGTTCTTTCCAAAAATCATATGCCTCTTGATCCCTCTCTAAACCATCTTTTTTATCTCCTTCAAAAATGGTTACGTATAGACTTGACTTATCTATGTTTACTACCTCTGTTAGAAACTCCCAAGCCCAAGAAATCGCCTCTTCTTTAAAGTAATCTCCAAAAGACCAATTACCCAGCATTTCAAACATTGTATGATGGTAGGTATCCTTCCCTACTTCTTCTAAATCATTGTGCTTCCCAGAAACACGAAGGCATTTTTGAGTATCTGTAAGTCGTGTGTTTTTTGGAGTTCCATTTCCTAAAAAGTATTCTTTAAAAGGAACCATCCCTGCATTTGTAAACATAAGTGTGGGGTCATTTTTAAGCACCATAGGCGCAGATGAAACCACACTGTGTTTTTTAGATTCAAAAAAGGCTAAAAACTTAGAACGGATATCTTGTGATTGCATAAAAAAGGATGATCGTAAAATTATTTTTATCTTTGAGCGTTAGCCAAGCAGAAGCACGCTTTCGCGAAAGCACAAAAATACGCATTTTAACTTATGTCTAAAGT
>CAZJRA010000300.1:0-2448 GCA_964548335.1 uncultured Flavobacteriaceae bacterium
CTATTTTAACAATATCTGTATCTTCATCTACAGGCACTAACTTCTCATTAGTTTTCTTTCCAAAAATACCTGAGATACGTTGTTTTCTATTACCTGGAGGTAAATTAAACAACTCTCCATCGTTATGATAAAGCTGTAAAGCAATATCTGGATGTGCCATTGCTACCCGCTGAAATTCGTCTATAATATGGCGCATCTCTACGTTATTACTCTTTAAGAAATTACGCCTTGCAGGAATATTAAAAAAGAGATTTTTTACGGCTAGAGAAGTTCCTTTAGGAGAAGCACATGGTATTTGCTGAACAATCTTACTCCCTTCTATCGTTATATGAGATCCTATATCAGAACCTTCTGGTCTTGTTTTTAATTCTACATGTGCTACTGCAGCAATAGAGGCGAGTGCCTCTCCTCTAAATCCTTTTGTACTTAAATTAAAAAGGTCGTCTGCATTTGTAATTTTGGAAGTCGCATGACGTTCAAAGCTCATACGAGCATCTGTATCAGACATTCCCTTGCCATCATCTATAATATGAATGAGGGTTTTACCAGCATCTTTTACAATAAGCTTTATCGTTTGAGAGCCCGCATCTATCGCATTTTCTAGTAACTCTTTTACAACAGAAGCTGGTCGTTGTACGACTTCACCCGCTGCAATCTGATTTGCAACGTGATCTGGTAAAAGCTTAATAATATCTGTCATTAGTTTAAATCGATGATTTTTGAATCTTTAAAAATAGATACGTCAAAATCAATAATGAAAAGAAATAAGAGAACAAGAATAAGAACAATTATTAAAATCACTTTATTAATGCCTCTTCCTCGAGAGGTTTGCAAATCATCCCAAGCTGTAGAAAGGCGTGTCTTTATACCTCCTGTACTTCCTATAGTTGTTCTGTGGGCATCAAAACGATTACCCATCTTATAAGGACTCCCATCTTTATCGCTAGAATAATAACGAGGTTTGTAATCGTATTTCTTATTTGTGCGCTTAACTATTCCCATAACTCTTGCTTTTCAAATATACACTTTTGAAGACAAAAAGCATTCCGTTTTAAGAGTTTGAAAACTATTTCCGTAAGATATAGATTTAGAACTTAGCGTCCTTTTTAAGTTGCGCCATTTTAATAGCTGCTATAGCAGCTTCTGTCCCTTTATTACCGTGTATTCCTCCACTACGATCTATAGATTGCTGTACTGTGTTATCGGTAAGCACACAAAAAATAACAGGTATATCTCCTTGTACATTTAAGTCTTTAATCCCTTGTGTTACTCCGTCACATACAAAGTCAAAATGCTTTGTCTCTCCTTGAATAACAGTTCCTATTGCAATGACAGCATCAAGCATCTCAAAGCTCTCCGTCATTTTCTTACATCCATACACAAGCTCAAAAGCTCCTGGCACATTCCATCGCACGATATTTTCTTTAATCGCACCACAATCTAATAAAGCATCAAAGGCTCCTTGAAAGAGCCCTTGAGTGATATTTCCATTCCACTCAGAAACAACAATCCCAAACCGAAAATTCTTCGCGTTTGGGATTGTTGTTTTGTCGTAAGCAGATAAGTTATTGCCTGCTGTTGCCATATGTTATTTAATTATTTAGCCGCTTGTGCTTTTCCTATATAAAGATCTACCTGACTACTATAGTCTGAATCACTAAACTCTTCTTTAATACGAGTAAGGTATTGAATAGCTTTATTGTTGTTTCCTGTATCTATTGCTGCAACTCCTGCCTTAAATAAGAAACGTGGTGTTGTAAAATTATTTACGTTAAGGTTAAGTGCTTTCTCATATTGACCTAAAGCATCTTCTGGCTGTCCTAATTGCATAAAAGCATCTCCTATTGCTCCTTTTGCTAGAGGTGCTAGCATCATATCATCAGAAGAGAAATCTTGCAAGTGACTTATTGCTTTACTGTAATCTTTTATCGCTAGATAAGACATACCTGCATAATAGTTTGCAAGGTTACCTGCTTTTGTACCACTGTAATTAGAAGCTACTTCTAACAAGCCGTACTTTCCATTTCTACCTTCTAAAGCAACCACATATAAAGAATCCTTTACATTAAAATTTGTAGTTTCTAATGCGGTTGTAAAGCTTTCTTGCGCTACGGTAAGTTCGTTTGCTGCCTCTTTCTCATTAGGCTCTCCAATTAATCGTGTATATCCTAAGTAGAGTAATGCAAGAACAAGTATCCCAACAACGACCATAAGAATAGTCTTTTGGTTTTTTTCTACCCACTCTTCTGCTTTATTAGCACTCTCGTCTAACGTCGCAAAAACCTCTGCTGTAGTACTATCTTCTGCCCCTTCTAACTCCTCAACCAATTCTTTAACTGGTTTTACTTTAGGTTTGTGACCTCTTTTTTTATACGTTGCCATATTATTCTGTCATTAGTGGCGCAAAAATATAATTTTTATTGAATTTTGAAAGGGAATTTATTCCTT
>CAZJRA010000301.1:0-2433 GCA_964548335.1 uncultured Flavobacteriaceae bacterium
GATCAACACCTAAGCGTACAACGCAAAGAAATAGTTCTGCTAGAACAAAGGTTGCTTTTACAAAAAATACAAATAGATCTTCTAAAACTTCTAGTAGAAGTACTAGAAATAGAAGAAGCTAATAAAATAAGTTTTTTGGTTGGTTTGTACTCCGTTTCAACATCTTAGTTGGGACGGAGTATTTTATTTTAGACTTTTATATTTTTAGTTTAAAATTGTATAAATGAAATAGATATTGAAGGTTTTTGTTAAAAAATCAGTAAATAAATTATGGATTTATTTATAGTATATATTTGCAATTTACTCATCTTTGTATCTCAGAAAAAACATAACAAATGAAGAAGCATAATTTTAGCGCAGGCCCTTGTATTTTACCTCAAGAAGTTTTTCAAGAAGCATCTAAAGCAGTTTTAGACTTTAATGATTCTGGACTTTCTATTCTTGAAATATCACATCGTTCTAAGGACTTTGTAGATGTAATGGACGAGGCTCGCAATCTTGTTTTAGAGTTATTAGGACTAGAAGGACAAGGTTACAAAGCATTATTCCTTCAAGGAGGAGCTAGCACTCAATTTTTAATGACTGCTTATAATTTATTACAATCTAAGGCTGGTTACATCAATACCGGTACTTGGAGTGATAAAGCAATTAAAGAAGCAAAACTTTTTGGCGATGTCATAGAGGTTGCTTCTAGTAAAGATGCTAATTTTAACTACATCCCTAAAGGGTTTCAACTTCCAGAAGAATTGGATTACTTACACCTTACTAGTAATAACACCATTTATGGAACACAGATAAAGCATTTTCCTGATGTAGATTGCCCTCTTATATGTGATATGAGTAGCGATATATTTTCGCGTAAGCTAGATTTTTCAAAATTTGATATGATCTATGCAGGAGCTCAAAAAAATATGGGCCCTGCAGGAACTACTTTGGTTGTTGTTAGAGAAGATATTTTAGGAAAAGTAACACGTACTATACCTAGTATGTTAGATTACAATATTCATATTGGTAAAGGGAGTATGTTTAATACACCTCCTGTATACCCTGTATATGTATCAATGCTTACTTTAAGATGGTTAAAATCTCTAGGAGGTATAGAAGCTATAGAAGAGGTTAACGATAGAAAAGCAAAATTACTTTATTCTGAGATAGACTTAAACCCTTTATTTAAAGGATATGCTGCAAAAGAGGATCGTTCTTCTATGAACGCTACTTTCTCTCTAACAGATGGTGATTTAAAAGAGACTTTTGACGCGATGTGGAAAGAAGCTGGTATTAATGGTCTTAATGGACACAGAAGTGTAGGTGGATACCGTGCCTCTATGTATAATGCACTAAGTGTAGAAAGTGTAGGTACTTTGGTTGACATAATGAGTGAACTAGAAAGAAAAGCTTAGTATTCTAGTAATACACAAGGCAATTAGAAAGAATATTAATTAAAAAGATACCCGTCTACGCGGGCATTAAAGATGAAAGTATTAGCAAACGATGGAGTTTCACAAACAGGTGTAGAAGCTTTAGAAGCAGCAGGTTTTGAGGTTATCACAACCAATGTAGCTCAAGAACAATTAGAGAATTATATAAACGAAAATCAAGTAGATGTCTTACTTGTAAGAAGTGCTACAACTGTACGCAAAGATCTTATAGACGCTTGTTCTAGTTTAAAAGTAATTGGTCGTGGTGGTGTTGGAATGGACAATATAGACGTTGCTTATGCTCGTGAAAAAGGATTACAGGTAATTAATACTCCTGCAGCATCATCTGAGAGTGTAGCAGAGCTTGTATTTGCACATTTATTTAACGGAGTTCGTTTCTTATACTCTGCAAACCGTAATATGCCTCTAGATGGAGATAGCAAATTTAAAGATCTAAAAAAGGCGTATGCTAAAGGTGTTGAGCTTCGCGGAAAAACTTTAGGTATTATTGGACTTGGACGTATAGGACAGGCGACTGCAAAAATCGCTCTAGGATGCGGTATGAAAGTTGTTGCCCACACTCCTTCTATGAGAAGTGCTACAATAAACCTTCCTTTTTACGATGGTCAATCTGTATCTTTTGATATTCAATCAATTTCTAAAGAAGAATTACTTAAACAATCTGATTTTGTAACACTTCACGTACCTGCACAAAAAGATTACGTAATTGGAAAATCTGAAATAGATTTAATGAAAAATGGAGCGGGACTTATTAATGCTGCTCGTGGTGGTGTTGTAGATGAAGTTGCATTATTGAAAGCTCTTGATGATAATAAATTAAGCTTTGCAGGTTTAGATGTTTTTGAAAATGAACCTAAGCCAGCAGTACAAGTTCTTATGAATACTAAGGTTTCTCTAACGCCACATATAGGGGCAGCTACGGGAGAAGCACAAGATAGAATAGGAACTGAACTAGCAGAACAGATAATTTCTATCTTAAAATAGTGTAGTTTAC
>CAZJRA010000302.1:0-2431 GCA_964548335.1 uncultured Flavobacteriaceae bacterium
TGTCGGAGTTGTGATAGCTTCATCATAAGCGTTTGTATGTAATGAGTTACAGTTGTCATAAATTGCATATAACGCCTGTAGTGTAGTACGTATATCATTAAAATCAATCTCTTGTGCGTGTAAACTACGTCCAGAAGTTTGAATATGGTATTTAAGCATTTGTGCACGTGCATTTGCTCCGTATTTCTTTTTAAGCGCCTTTGCCCATATACGTCTTGCCACACGACCTATTACAGCATATTCTGGGTCAATACCATTAGAGAAAAAGAAAGAAAGGTTTGGACCAAATTTATTAATATCCATTCCACGACTTAAATAATACTCTACATATGTAAAACCATTAGAAAGCGTTAATGCTAGTTGTGTGATAGGATTTGCTCCCGCCTCTGCAATATGGTAGCCAGAAATAGATACAGAGTAAAAATTACGTACTTTTTCTTCTATAAAGTACTCTTGTACATCTCCCATAAGTCGCAATGCAAACTCGGTAGAGAATATACAGGTATTTTGTGCCTGATCTTCTTTTAGGATATCTGCTTGCACCGTACCTCTTACTTGTGTAAGCGTTTCTATTTTAATACGGTCATACACCTCTTTTGGTAATACTTGATCACCTGTAACTCCTAATAGCATTAGTCCTAAACCATCATTACCTTGCGGTAAGTTTCCTTGATAAGATGGTCGATCTTTGCCTTTATAAATTTCAGCAATCTTTGCTTCCACTTCGGTTTCTAAACCGTTTTCTTTAATATATTTCTCACAGTTTTGATCAATAGCAGCATTCATAAAGAAGCCAAGTAACATAGGTGCTGGTCCATTAATCGTCATACTCACAGAAGTCATATTGTGACTTAAGTCAAAACCTGAGTATAGTTTTTTTGCATCGTCTAAACAACAGATACTTACCCCAGCGTTTCCAATCTTCCCATAAATATCTGGACGTATATCTGGATCATTACCATATAAAGTAACACTATCAAAAGCCGTACTTAATCGCTTTGCTGGCATCCCTAAACTCACATAGTGAAAACGTTTGTTAGTACGTTCTGGTCCACCTTCTCCTGCAAACATACGGGTAGGATCTTCTCCTGTACGTTTAAAAGGGTATAAACCTGCTGTGTAAGGAAACTCTCCAGGTACATTTTCTTGTAATACCCAACGTAAGATATCTCCCCAAGCTTCATATTTAGGTAATGCTACTTTAGGAATCTGAGTATGTGATAATGATTCAGAATGTGTATCTATTTTAATCTCTTTATCACGTACTTTAAAACTATATACAGGTGCTTTATATCTATTAACTTTCTCTTCCCATCCTGTAATTACTTCCCAATTATAAGGATCTAAGTTTAATTTTACACGATCAAACTCTGCAAGGAGTAATTTAAGTAAATCATTATCGGTAGTTTCTGTTGGTATTTCAACACCTGCTTTGGTTAATGTAGGTTTGATTTCACCTACACTCTCTATCGTTTTGTATATTCCATAAAGAGTTTGTGCTGTTTTCTGTTGCGCTTTCGCGGAAGCATCATACGCTCTATTACTTTCTGAAATCTCACTTAAGTATCTCGTACGTGAAGGAGGAATTACAAATATCTTCTCACTCATCTCCTTACTAATAGAAAAAGTAGAAGACAGATTAGCCTCTGTAGCTTTATCTACCTGCTCCATAATTTTCTTATAGAGTGTATTCATCCCAGGGTCATTAAACTGACTTGCAATAGTACCGAATACAGGTAAATCATCCTGATGCGTTTCCCAAAGTTGGTGGTTACGCATATATTGTTTTTTTACATCTCTCAATGCGTCTAAAGAACCACGCTTATCAAATTTATTGATAGCCACAAGATCTGCAAAATCAAGCATATCTATCTTTTCTAGCTGTGTTGCTGCTCCAAACTCTGGAGTCATCACATAAAGAGACACATCACTATGTTCTATAATCTCTGTATCACTCTGCCCTATTCCTGAAGTCTCTAGAATAATTAAATCATACTCCGCTGCTTTAAGAACCTCTACCGCCTCATTTACATATTTAGAAAGTGCTAAGTTACTTTGCCTAGTCGCTAACGAACGCATATATACTCGAGGAGAGTTAATCGCATTCATTCGTATACGATCTCCCAGTAAAGCTCCTCCTGTCTTACGTTTAGATGGGTCTACCGAAATTAAACCTATGGTTTTCTCTGGAAAGTCAATTAAAAAACGACGCACAAGTTCATCTACTAGCGAACTTTTACCTGCTCCTCCTGTTCCTGTGATTCCTAGAACGGGTGTTTGGGATGTTTTATTTTTCTTATGAATAGTATCTAACGTTTCTGCAGCAACTTCTGGAAAGTTCTCTGCAGAAGATATTACTCTTGCAATCGCCGTAGGCACTTTATCTGTTAGGTGGTTTACTTCACCATTTAAAGATTTCCCTATAGGATAG
>CAZJRA010000303.1:0-2429 GCA_964548335.1 uncultured Flavobacteriaceae bacterium
GTATGCTATTATTGCAACGATTAGTAGCATACCTCCAACCAGAACAAATATTAGAGTTCGGTACATCTTTAGGTATGGCGACTTTTGCAATGTCTAAAGGGTCTCAATCATCTAAAATCACATCATTAGAAGGGTGTCCAGCAACAACAGCCACAGCAAGAAAAGCTTTAAACCGTTTTAATGTTCAAAATGTAGCATTAATAGAAGGGCGCTTTCGCGAAAGCGTAAAAGAAATCAAGCCTTCTACAATAGATATGGTATATTTTGACGGAAATCACTCAAAAGAAGCCACTCTTAGCTATGTCAAGATGATGTTACCTACAATTCATAATGATACCGTATGGATTTTTGATGACATATACTGGTCACCAGAAATGACTCAGGCTTGGGAAAAAATAAAAACAATGCCTGAGGTGAGTGTGACTATAGATTGCTATTGGTTAGGGCTTGTGTTTTTTAGAAAAGAGCAGGCTAAAGAAGACTTTTACGCACGAGTAGGCTAAAAGTTTTTATAAAATTGAAGCATATATGTAACATAATGACACTTTAGTCTTCTAATAACAAGTACAGGCTAGATTATTATACGATTTATACCTAGAAAAATATATGGGCAACTTAATAGAAATACGTGATATCATTAGAGATTTCCGCTTAGGAAGTGAAATTGTACACGTTTTAAAAGGAATAGACCTTGATATTGATAAAGGAGAGTATGTAGCCTTTATGGGGCCGTCTGGTTCTGGTAAATCTACCCTTATGAATCTATTAGGGTGCTTAGACACTCCTACCGCTGGCACTTACAAATTAAATGGCCGAGATGTAAGTAAGATGACAGATGATGAGCTTGCGGAGGTACGTAATAACGAGATTGGTTTTGTTTTTCAAACCTTTAATCTTTTACCTAGAACAACAGCCTTAGATAATGTAGCGTTACCTATGATATATGCAGGAGCCTCTAAAAAAGCACGCCACGCAAGAGCCGAAGAAGTACTTACAGATGTAGGACTCTCAGATCGTATGGACCACAAACCTAACCAACTTTCTGGAGGACAACGTCAGCGTGTTGCTGTAGGAAGAGCACTTGTAAACAAACCCTCTATTATACTAGCCGATGAGCCTACAGGAAACCTAGATTCTAAAACGGGAGTAGAAATCATGGGCCTCTTTAATGCGATACATGCTGCTGGAAACACCGTAATTCTCGTTACACACGAAGAAGAAATTGCAGCACATGCACACCGAGTGATTAGGCTGCGAGACGGTATAATTGAAAGTGACATTCGTAATAAAAAGTAATTTTTCCTTCTTAAGAAAGGGATACTTTCATAACTTACTTCCCTATAATTATATCCACTAGAGAAGTAAAAACTATGCCTTTTTCTGATCAAGAAATCAATGGGATTCTAGAAGAAAACAAAGATCTCAAAAAACAATTAACTGAGCTATCATCTCAACAGCATAGCAGTAAAAAAAACATACTAAAGACCTCTGCTAAAGGTATTCGGTTTTGGGATGGAGCTGACTTAAACAATAGTTTTAATCGTGTTTATGAAGAACTGCCTTCTGTTACAAAAACTGCTTTTGCAGAACTATCTGCCAGTTTAGTAAAGCGACTCACTCGAATAGGTTTTTTCACAATATTCTTTGCTATAATTCCTTCTTTTCTTCTCGTTATACAAACTGTCATTTTATTTCAACAAAATAAAAAGCTAGAAAAACAAAATGGAAAAATCGAGCAACAAGTATATCTAGAAGAAGCTAGCAGGCGTAATAATCTTGTTTTTTTAATGGATAACGTCTTGAATATTGTTCACGATGAGTTAGAGAGTTCATCTAGATTAAGCACACCTACTATTGCAAGAATACAATCTTTAATGTATGGATTTAGACCTTATCGATTTTTAGAAAATGACAAGCTCACTAAACCTTTAAGCCCCGAAAAAGGACAATTTTTACTAGCCCTCATTAATAGCAATATTAATGCAAACAGTATGCAAGAAATATTTAAAGCCTCCTTTAATAACGTCTATTTAAAAGGAGCTAATATGTTTGCAGTAAATCTAGAAAATGTAGATATGCCTACATCAGACCTTCAAAACGCAGATTTTTATAATGCAAACCTAAAAAATGCAAACTTAGAAGAAACTAATTTTTCCTATGCAAACCTCCGAAAAGCGAACCTTAACAATACCAGTTTAAAATTTGCTAACCTTAACTATGCAGATCTAAACACAACAATTCTAGACAATGCTTTTCTAGATGGAGCTTCTTTAAAAGGAGCTAATCTCACAAATACATCATTAAACAAAACACACGTAGACTCTAAAAGCTGGATAACCGATTTAAAAAAATGGGAAGTTATAGGTGCAGAGACGATTGCAAAAACCTACACTTTAGATGGGCCACATAAAAATGAGTTTGGTAAAGAC
>CAZJRA010000304.1:0-2425 GCA_964548335.1 uncultured Flavobacteriaceae bacterium
ATTTATTACTGAGGCGGAAGCCAAAATGCAGTAATGATACAAATATGGACGGCATTGATAGTATTACCAAAAAAGAAATTCCTTTTGTTGCAATTTCATTTGGAAATAATAATGGTTTCTACACCGATGAAAATGGATTTTTTGATATTTAATCAAATACCTTTCTCTTTAACCTAGAACTTGACCCAAAATAAAAAAGCCTCACATCTCTGTAAGGCTTTGTCTTTACTAGTGGTCCCACTTGGGCTCGAACCAAGGACCCTCTGATTATGAGTCTGTTGCTCTAATCGACTGAGCTCTGCGACCTGCAACTAATTGCGGATGCAAATTTACTACAAATCTGTCATTAGACAAATATTTTAGCACAATTACTTAATTTCTTGACAAAGTTCTACAAGTACACCATTAGTACTTTTAGGATGCACAAAGGCAATAAGCTTATTATCAGCACCTTTCTTAGGTTTTTCATTAAGCAATCTAAACCCTTCTTCTTTAAGTCTTTTTAATTCAGCTTCTATATCATCTACCGCAAAAGCAATATGATGTATTCCTTCTCCTCTTTTTTCAATAAATTTTGCAATCGGACTTTCTTCTTTAGTCGCTTCTAGCAACTCAATCTTATTAGGACCTACTTCAAAAAACGAAGTACGCACACCTTCAGAAAGCACCTCCTCCATCTTATAAGGCTTCACACCTAATAATTTTGTATACACTTCATTAGAAGCAGCTATATCTTTAACAGCAATCCCTATATGTTCTATTTTATCCATTGTTTTCTATATTAAAAGCACTTCAAAGATAAAACAATCCTAAAAAACGTACTTTTGTCCTATGGAATCTAACAGACAGAAAAAAGTAGCCGGCGTATTACAGAAAGATCTAGCAGCAGTATTGCAAAATGCGCTTAGAGAAAGTGGCAATCACGGTATTATTGTCTCTGTTTCTAAAGTAAAAGTACCTACAGATTTATCTATTGCTAAAGTATACATAAGTGTATTCCCTAATAAGGAAGCAACCAAAATACTAGAAGAGATAAAACTCGTACAACATACAATAAAGCATCAGATATCACAGTTAACTAGGCATCAATTACGTCGTATGCCAGAATTAAACTTTTACATAGACGATACCTTAGAGTATATAGACGGTATTAACCGTTCTCTACAAGGAGGAGATAATCCTATTGAAGACCCATCACTACTAGAAAAAAGAAAGAAAAAATAAATGCGCATCTCGTCATTTATTGCAAAGCGATACCTGTTTACAAAAAGCAGTACAAATGCAGTTAACATTATCACACTTATTTCTGTAATAAGTATGGTTATAGGTACGATTGTATTTCTTGTTGTACTTTCTGCTTTTTCTGGCCTCAAACAGTTTAACTTATCTGTAATATCTACTGCAGACCCCGACCTTAAAGTAATCCCTACTCAAGGAAAAACAATACAACTTAGCAAAGAGCAATTAAAAAGATTAAACGCTATCTCTGAAATCGCACATTACTCAAAAGTAATTGAAGAACGTGTATATCTAGAATATGATGGAAAAACACATTTAGGTTTCTTAAAAGGGGTTGATGAAAATTTCTTAAAAGTTAATAGACTAGACACCACTGTATTTGCAGGGTCTTGGCATACTCAAACCGAACCAGAAATGGTGATAGGAGCAGGTGTTAGACGCCGTCTATCACTAGCCATAGGAGATTATGGAAAACTACTTAAAGTAATGGTACCAAAACCCGGTACGGGGCAAATTACAGACCCTTCGCAGGCTTTTAAGAAATCAAAAGCCATTGCCAGTGGTATTTTCCAAATAGGAGGCGAGATAGATGAAGACCACGTTTTTACTCATATAGATTATGTAGGCAAACTCTTAGGTTATGACAATAATGAAATAAGCACTCTAGAGATAAAACTCAATTCTTTAGACAAAGAGGAAAACGCAAGAATTCAGCTCTCTAAAATCTTTGGCAATAGTTTTATCATTAAAAACAGAACTAGCCATAATCACTCTCTTTACAAAATGCTTAATACCGAACACCTAGCCCTTTATTTTATCTGCACCCTTGTTATAATCATTGTGCTTTTTACATTTATAGGAAGCATCATTATAATTATAATAGATAAAAGGCCACACATTAAAACACTTTCTGACTTAGGTAGTTCGCTTAAAGAAATAAGGAGAGCCTTTTTCCTTCAAGGTGTGTTTATGGTGATTTCGGGAAGTTTAGTAGGTATTGTACTAGGAGTCATCATAATCTCGTTACAGCAATATTTTGGGTTTATAAAAATCACCACTTCACTACCCTACCCTGTACATCTCACTACTATAAATGTACTTATTGTATTTACCACTATACTCGTGTTAGGGGTTGCAGCTTCCAAACTAGCCTCTTCTAGAATTACCTCTAAGTTATTACGAACTT
>CAZJRA010000305.1:0-2408 GCA_964548335.1 uncultured Flavobacteriaceae bacterium
TTCTTTACCTAAAATACAGTTGTTAAAAAAGCTCATTGTTGGAGGTGGTGCGATATCTACCAATCTCAATAAAAAAATACAAGGACTTTCCGTTAAAATTTATGAGACTTACGGGATGACAGAGACGGTTACTCATATAGCCGCACGAAGAGTAAATCCTGAAAAAAAGAAAGAAACCCCTAGGCCTTTTAAAGCGCTTGCTAATGTTACTTTAAGTCAAGATGGTAGAGAGTGCTTAGTCATAAAAGCACCCGCAATTACGAAGGAACTTGTCGTGACTAATGATTTAGTGAAACTAATAACAAATAAAAAGTTTGTTTGGCTAGGGCGTATAGATAATGTTATTAATAGTGGAGGGGTTAAATTATTTTCAGAACAAATAGAAAAGAAATTAGAGCCTCTTATAGAAGTGCCATTTTTTATTGCAGCTATACCAGATGAATCATTAGGTGAACGAGTCGCTTTATTTGTAGAGCAGGAAACCCCTTTTATTCTTGAAAAAAAAGAGGTTGATAGCGCCATGTTAAGCGCTTATGAGTTTCCTAAAACGGTGTTTACTTTGCCGTTTTTTGAGCGTACAGAAAATGGAAAAGTTATGCGGAAGAATACAGTACTAAAAGCTCTTAACTCTAAGAAATAAAACTCTCTATAGCTAACTTATAGCTTTGTAGTCCAAACCCAATAATAATTCCTTTTGCGTGTTTAGAAATGTAGGACTGATGTCTAAAAGATTCTCTTGCAAAAGTGTTAGAAATATGGACCTCTATAACGGGTGTTTCTATTCCAGCAACAGCATCTCCAATACCTACAGAAGTATGCGTGTATGCAGCTGCATTAAGGATAATGCCATCTGCTTTATTTGCGGCATTCTGAATATCATTAATAAGCTCTCCTTCTACATTAGATTGACTGTAAGAAAAGACAATATTAGGATACTCTTGTTTTAAGATAGATAAATAATCTTCAAAGGTTTGACCTCCGTATATCTCTGGTTGTCTTGTGCCTAATAGGTTTAAGTTAGGGCCGTTTATGATATGTAGTTTCATAGGGTTGCTTTTGCGAAAACTGCCTTTGTCAGCAGGATGCTGTAAAAATAATCAATTCAAGTTTATTCTATTCTATATAGTTTTTGAGATAAGTAGTTATATTTACATTTAATGAAATGGAATCAAGCCATACAGGATTACTCTTTTTACTTGCGAATAGAGCGTGGGTTGTCTGATAATACGATAGATAATTATACCCGTGACCTAAAAAAACTACAAGGGTTTCTTGAAGAATCTAACAGTTACCCTTCACCTTTAAAAATAACTAAAGACGATGTGCAAGCCTTTATTTATTTTTTAGCAAAAGAAGTAAAACCAAGGTCTCAAGCACGTATTATTAGTGGGTTGAAAGGCTTTTTTAGTTATCTCATCTTTGAAGATTATAGGGAAGATAACCCTATGGACTTAATAGAACCTCCTAAAGTAGGACGTAAGTTGCCAGATACGTTATCTGTAGATGAGGTAGATGCTATTATTGGAGCGATAGATCTTAGTAAGCCGCAAGGAGAACGTAATAGAGCAATGTTAGAAACATTGTACGCTTGTGGGTTGCGTGTATCAGAGTTAATATCACTTAAGTTGTCAGATCTTTATTTTGAAGAGGGGTTCATTAGTGTGCAGGGAAAAGGAAATAAACAACGGTTTGTGCCTATTAGCGCTCATACTCAAAAGTACATTACGCTTTACTGCTCTGAAGTGCGCATTCATAATGAACCACAGCCAGATAGTGTAGATATTGTGTTTTTAAATAGGCGAGGGAAGTATCTTACTAGAGCAATGGTATTTACTATTATAAAAAACCTTGTTCAAGAAGCGGGGATTAAAAAAATAATTAGTGCGCATACGTTTAGACACAGTTTTGCAACGCACTTGTTAAAGAATGGTGCAGACCTTAGGTCTATACAGCTAATGCTAGGTCATGAAAGTATTACTACTACAGAGATTTATACCCATATTGATCGTTCTCAACTAGCTGAAACATTAGCTAAGTTTCACCCAAGAAGAGATTAAGTAGTCTTAAGAAAAATGCATCAAAAAAAAGAGCACTACATAGCGCTCTCTTGTGATTATTGTTTTCTTTTCTTTTGCTTCTTTTCTTTTCGTTTTTCTTTTCGTTTTTCTTTTTTGAGTTCTCTAAACTTAGACCCAAACTGTTCTTCTGTCATGATAGTTTCTACTTGTTCTTTAGAAAAGACCTCTAAGAGGTTTTTTTCAAGCAACTCTTTCTCTGCACTAATCTTATCTTCTTTTTCGTCTAGAGCTAAATTTTTGTCGTAAGCAATACTAGAAGACTTTGCGTAATAATCCTTAAAAAACATTTTAAGAACTTCTTTTTGGAAATCGTCTATACCTATCATTTCC
>CAZJRA010000306.1:0-2406 GCA_964548335.1 uncultured Flavobacteriaceae bacterium
ACTTAGTACAGCCCCATTAATAGAGCCTTCTTCGAGGCTAATCGTTTCTTCTTTTTGCTCAGTATTTGTCTCTTGTGCAGAGAGTATACAAGCAAAACAGCAGAGTAGGAGTACTAATAGTCTTTTCTTCATAATGGATAACAAGTTACACAATAAGATGTAAAAATGATGCCAAAACTACATTTTAAGAAAATATTATGCTAAAAATCTAGCTTCTGCGTCTTCTTTTTCCAGAAAACGGACTGTTTCCTGTACTTCCAGAATCGTTAGAACCTCTTGATGATCGGTGAGAGTCTCCTCTTTCAGATCTGGTAGGTTTTCTATCACGACTTTCGTTATTACCTCTACGATCGCTTCGTTCGTTACGGCCTCCTCGTGAGCTATCACTACGACGGTCTGATCTATTATCACTTCTTCCTCCACCACGACGATCATCTCTTCTGTCTGATGATCTTTTTCCATCTCTGCGTCTATCTCCACCACCACGGTTTCGATCTCTTCTGCCACCGCCTCCACGGTTTCTATCTCTTCCACCACCGCCACCGCGGTTACGATCACGACCACCGCCGCCTTGGGTTTCTTCTACACTTACTCTTCTGCCTTCTAATTGAAAATCTTCAAATAGCGCTAATACCTTGTCTTTGTGTTCTGTGTCTGTATTAAAGAAAGAAAAACTGTCTTTACAATCTACACGATAAATACCATCTTGACCTAAGCCTGTCATTTCTTTTAAGAAATCTTTGAGTTTCATCCAATCAAAATCATCTTTACGACCTACGTTGATGAAAAACCTAGTGGTGTCTCCAGAATCTTCTTTGGCAGCAGCTACTGCATTTTGATTAAGATCTTTGGCTTTTTGATAATAATTAAAGAAACGTGTAAACTCTACAGAAAACACCTTTTTTATAAGTTCTTCTTTAGTATTGTTTTCTAGTACCTCTTCTATAGAAGGTAAGTAGGCGCTAATCTCCTCATTAATTTCAGTATTATTGATACTGTTTGCTAGGTGAAATAACTGTACTTGAGTAATTTCTTTTCCGTCGGGAATTGTTTTTTGATCAAATTTCTTCCCTAAAATCTTTTCAAGCTGCTTGATTTTACGCATTTCACTCTTGGTAACAATTACCATAGAAGTACCCGTCTTACCAGCGCGTCCAGTTCTTCCCGAACGGTGAGTATAGGTTTCTATCTCATCTGGGAGTTGGTAGTTAATTACGTGCGTAATGTCATCTACATCTATACCACGAGCAGCAACATCTGTAGCAACCAACATCTGGATTTGCCTTTTTCTAAAGCTCTTCATCACCAGGTCACGTTGATTCTGACTTAGGTCACCGTGAAGTGAATTTGCATTATATCCATCTTGTATTAACTGTTCTGCTACTTTTTGAGTATCTCGTTTTGTACGACAAAAAATTACCGAAAATATAGAAGGGTTTGCATCAGATAGCCTTTTTAAAGCAGCATAACGATCTCTTGTATGTACTACATAATATTCGTGCGATACATTTTTTGCTCCTTCATTCTTACTTCCTACTGTTATTTCTAAAGGATTATACATAAAATCCTTAGCTATACGAGACACTTCTTTAGGCATTGTAGCACTAAACAGCCACGTTAATTTATCCTCTGGCGTGTCTGCAAGAATGGTAGTAATATCTTCATAAAACCCCATATTAAGCATCTCATCTGCTTCGTCTAGTACACAATAGCTTAATTTAGTAATATCTACTAATCTACGACGCATCATATCTTGCATACGTCCAGGAGTTGCTACAATAATTTGAGCTCCTCTACTTATCTCTCTTGCTTGCTCATTAATATTTGCACCACCATAAACAGCAACTACACGTACTCCTTTTACGTGTTTTGAATAGAGTTTCATCTCATTAGTAATCTGTAAACAAAGTTCACGAGTAGGTGCTATAATAAGACCCTGTGTAGTTTTACTACTAGCGTCTATATGTTGTAATAGAGGGAAACCAAAAGCAGCTGTTTTTCCTGTTCCTGTTTGTGCTAAGGCAACAAGATCTCTCTCTTCTGATAATAAGGTTGGGATTGCTTTTTCTTGTATTGCACTTGGCTTTTCAAAGCCCATATCTGCAATAGCTTGTAGTAAAGACTCATTTAAGCCTAATTGATCAAATGTCATGGTAATCTATTTTATACGTTAGGTGCTGTAAGAAGCGCAACGACGTAAAAAACCACTTGCTTCGATCAACACATTCGCTAATATATAGCGAAACCTCACCCTGAGGTTTATGATTTGCAAAACTAAGGTTTATTAATCACTTAAGGCTGTTTTACCCTTAGATTATGCAGTAAAACTGTAGTATATGCTTCAAATACATAAAATTTACAGTCGTATTAGAGTGAAATTATTTCTTTTAATCAATTATTTATGAG
>CAZJRA010000307.1:0-2401 GCA_964548335.1 uncultured Flavobacteriaceae bacterium
ACACGTTAGTCTCTTAAAAATCGGTCTAGAAATTTCATTTACCTATATAATTATAGATGTATAATTACAACTAATGTAAAGAAGCATCGTAAGCTTTCGCGAAAGCAAAAAAAATCCTCATCAGCTTACTAATGAGGATTTATATCTTCTAAAGACTATACTGTTATACGATCTTATTACGTTTACGGTCTACTTCTTTTAAGTATACTTTACGTAAACGTAAGTGATTAGGAGTTACTTCTACATACTCATCTTTCTGGATGTATTCTAGAGCCTCTTCTAATGAAAACTTAATAGCAGGAACAATCTTAGCCTTATCATCTGCTCCAGATGAACGTACGTTAGATAGTTTCTTTGTCTTCGTAATATTTACCGTCATATCATCTTGACGACTGTTCTCACCTATAACTTGACCTTCGTAAATATCTTCTCCTGGATCTACAAAAAACTTTCCACGGTCTTGTAATTTATCAATAGAGTAAGGAATTGCACTCCCATTTTCCATAGATACTAAAGAACCATTAATACGTCCAGGGATATTTCCTTTAAGTGGTTGGTATTCTTTAAAGCGGTGTGCCATAATAGCCTCTCCCGCAGTTGCTGTAAGTAATTGATTACGCAATCCTATAATACCACGAGAAGGAATAATAAATTCAATAACCATACGATCTCCCTTAGCCTCCATAGAAAGCATTTCTCCTTTACGCATCGTCACAAACTCTACTGCTTTACCAGACACATGCTCTGGAAGGTCTATTGTAAGTTCCTCTATAGGCTCACATTTTACACCATCTATTTCTTTAATAATTACTTGTGGTTGCCCAATTTGTAATTCGTAGCCTTCACGACGCATGGTTTCTATCAATACAGAAAGGTGCATTACCCCACGACCATATACTAAAAACTTATCTGCACTATCTGTTTCATGAACACGTAGTGCAAGGTTTTTTTCTAATTCTTTTGTAAGACGATCTTTAATATGACGAGAGGTTACAAACTTTCCATCTTTTCCGAAAAAAGGAGAATCGTTAATAGAAAATAACATACTCATTGTAGGCTCATCTATCGCAATAGTCTTTAACCCTTCTGGGTTTTCTATATCTGCAACAGTATCTCCTATCTCAAATCCTTCTAATCCTACAATCGCACAAATATCTCCTGCTTGTACGTTAGGCACTTTCTTACGTCCTAAGCCATCAAACGTATGTAACTCTTTAATACGTGTTTTCTTAATCGTCCCATCACGTTTTACAAGAGAAACTTGCATTCCTTCTTTAAGCTCACCACGCGTTAAACGTCCTATTGCAATACGTCCCGTAAATGAAGAAAAATCTAACGATGTAATTAACATCTGCGTCGTTCCTTCCTCAATTTTAGGTGTAGGGATATTATTCATTACCATTTCTAACAATGGCTCTATAGAGTCTGTTTCTTTTTGCCAATCGTCAGACATCCAGTTATTTTTTGCACTACCGTATACTGTAGGAAAATCTAACTGCCACTCCTCTGCACCTAACTCAAACATTAAGTCAAACACTTTTTCGTGTACCTCCTCTGGCGTACAGTTTTCTTTATCTACTTTATTTACAACAACACAAGGTTTTAATCCTAGGTCTAAAGCTTTTTGTAATACAAAACGAGTTTGTGGCATAGGCCCTTCAAAAGCATCTACTAATAAGCAAACACCATCTGCCATATTAAGTACACGCTCTACCTCTCCTCCAAAATCGGCGTGACCAGGAGTATCAATAATATTAATTTTAGTGCCTTTATAGTTTACCGATACGTTTTTAGAAGTAATGGTGATACCACGCTCACGCTCTAGGTCATTATTATCAAGAATAAGCTCTCCTTTAGATTCGTTTTCACGAAAAAGTTCGCAGTGGTACATAATCTTATCTACCAAAGTCGTTTTACCGTGGTCTACGTGGGCAACAATTGCAATGTTTCTAATATCCATAATTCACACTCGATTAAGCGAGTTATTTTTTAATTAATAGCTATTGAGTTCTTTCAAACTCTCTTGCTTAGAGCGTGCAAAAATACTCTTTTTAACTATATAAATAAGAGCTTACTAAGGAATAGTTGAAATGACATGCACTAGGGCATCTAATTTAAACTACGTCTTTGTTTATCTTTAATTTAAACAAGCCATTGCGCAATACAGAAAAGGGTCGTTTTTTTGTAATGTACAAATGCTGTTTTCTATAAAATTATGGACTTATTTAATCAAACTGACCAAATACAAAACATACTTCCTCAAGATGGGACTGTACACTATCACGGCTTTGCATTTTCCAAAGCAGAATCAAAGGCTTTGTACACCTTTTTTTTAGAAACCATTAACTGGAAGAATGACGAGTATATTATGTACGTAAAGCGAATCGTTACAAATCGAAAA
>CAZJRA010000308.1:0-2389 GCA_964548335.1 uncultured Flavobacteriaceae bacterium
GTCTCATATATCCTTTAGGACGACCTGTTAATTTACAACGATTATGCTTGCGAATAGGCGATGCATTTCTTGGTAACTTTTGCAATGCTTCATAATCACCAGCTTCTTTTAAAGCTTTGCGTTTTTCTGCATATTTAGCTACCGTGTTTGCTCTTTTCACCTCACGGGCTTTCATTGATTCTTTAGCCATAATTAATTCTTTTTGAAAGGTAAACCTAGTTCTGTTAACAATGATTTTGCTTCTTTATCTGTTCCTGCAGACGTTTCGAAAGTAATATTCATTCCGTCTATTTTCTTAATACGATCGATATTGATCTCAGGAAAAATAATTTGCTCAGTAACTCCCATATTGTAGTTACCTCTTCCATCAAAACCAGTAGCTTCTATTCCGTTAAAATCTCTTACACGTGGTAATGCAGATGTAATAAGTCTATCTAAAAACTCATACATACGCTCACCTCTTAATGTTACCTTAGCTCCAATAGGCATTCCTTTACGAAGCTTGAAGGTTGCAACATCTTTTTTAGAAATAGTAGCAATTGCTTTTTGTCCTGTTATAAGCGTAAGCTCATCTACAGCGTTTTCTACAAGTTTTTTATCTGCAACTGCTGCTCCAACACCACGAGATACTACGATCTTGTTAAGGGTAGGCACTTGCATCACGTTCTTATACCCAAACTCTTCAATAAGTGCTGGTGAAACGCGATCTTTAAACTCTTGCTTTAATCTTGGTACGTATCCCATGACTATAAAATTTCGTTTGTTGTTTTAGCAAAACGCACTTTCTTATCTCCTTCCATACGGTAACCTACACGAGTAGCTTTACCTTCTCCATCTATTAAAGATAGATTTGAAATTTGAAGTGGCGCTTCCTTTTCTTTTATTCCTCCTTGAGGGTTAGTAGCACTTGGTTTCTCGTGCTTCTTTATCATATTAACTCCCTCTACGATAGCTTTATTCTTCTCTATAAGAACACGTACTACTTTACCTTCTTTACCTTTTTGGTCTCCAGCAATAACACGTACAGTGTCTCCAGTTTTTATCTTAAGCTTTGTCATCTTTACTATATTAAAGCACTTCTGGTGCTAGTGATACAATCTTCATGAATTGCTTATCACGAAGTTCTCTCGCTACAGGTCCAAATACACGAGTTCCGCGCATTTCTCCTTGAGCACCTAAAAGAACACAAGCATTGTCATCAAAACGAATATAAGATCCATCTGGACGACGCACCTCTTTCTTAGTACGTACAACAACAGCTGTAGAAACTGCTCCTTTTTTTACTTGGCTGTTAGGAGCGGCATCTTTTACAGATACTACTATTTTATCCCCAACAGAAGCATATCTCCTTTTTGTACCTCCTAATACTCTAATGGTCAAAACTTCTTTTGCCCCAGTATTATCTGCTACTTTTAATCTTGATTCTTGTTGTAACATTACTTAGCTCTTTCAATGATTTCTACTAATCTCCAGCACTTAGATTTACTCATAGGACGTGTTTCCATTATCCTAACTGTATCACCTTCGTTGCAGTCGTTGGTCTCGTCGTGCGCTACATATTTTTTCGTTTTTAAAACGAATTTACCATACATAGGGTGTTTTACTTTTTTCACCTCTGCAACAACAATAGATTTCTGCATCTTGTTGCTGGTTACTACACCTATACGCTCTTTTCTTAAATTTCTTTTTTCCATCTTTAGCAGAGTTATTGTTCTCTTTTATTTAATTCAGTTGCAAGTCTTGCCACAGTACGACGTAATCCACGCAATTGAATAGGATTCTCTAATGGAGAAATGGTATGCGCCATTTTAAGATCAGAATATGATCTTCTAGCTTTACCAAGTTCTTCTTGTAATTCTGCTACAGATAATCCTTTTACCTCTGATTGTTTCATTTTGTTCAAATTTATTCAGCTGAAAAATCTCTAGCTACAATGTATTTAGTTCTTACTGGAAGCTTTTGAGCTGCTAGTCTAAGTGCTTCTTTAGCCACTGGCTCAGGCACTCCTCCTATTTCAAATAATATTCTTCCTGGTTTTACAACAGCTGCCCAATACTCAACCGCACCTTTACCTTTACCCATACGTACCTCAAGAGGTTTCTTTGTAATAGGCTTATCCGGGAATATTTTGATCCATAACTGACCTTCCCTTTTCATAAAACGTGTTGCTGCGATACGCGCTGCTTCTATCTGACGTGCAGTAATGAAATTTGAGTCTGTAGACTTAATTCCAAAGGTTCCGTTAGAAAGTGTGTGTCCTCTTTGGGAAAGACCTTTCATACGTCCTTTTTGCTGCTTACGAAATTTTGTTTTCTTAGGCTGTAACATTTCTTTTAGTCTTTTTTAAGATTACCTTCTACGACCTCTTCCGCCGCGATTGTCTTTACGA
>CAZJRA010000309.1:0-2383 GCA_964548335.1 uncultured Flavobacteriaceae bacterium
CTCTCACTAGAGCATATTATACAGGAACCTACCCAAAAAGGAACCGAAAAACCACCCTTACTCCTATTACTTCACGGCTATGGTAGTGATGAGAATGACCTTTTAGTTTTGCGGCAGAGTTACCCAATAACTATTTTGTTATTTCGGCGAGAGCCCCTATCCCTATGCAACCCTACGGAAATGCATGGTATGCCATTACTATAGACCCTAGCGGCGTAAAAACGTCTGATAATGAAGGAGCAAGAGAGTCTAGAGATAAGATTGCTCATTTTATAGATGAAGCTGTTACAGGATACGAACTCGACCCTTATAATGTAACCTTGTTAGGTTTTAGTCAAGGTACAATCTTAAGTTATGGAGTAGCGCTCTCCTACCCTGAAAAAGTAAAAAACATCATTGGGTTAAGCGGTTATATTAACGAAGAGATTATAGACGTACAAAGCAATGCTGCCTACGCACATCTTAGTATATACAATTCTCATGGTACTGTAGACCAAGTAATCCCTATAGATGCTGCTCGTAAAACGCCTGCCTATCTCAAAAATTTGGGAATAGAAAGTACCTTAAGTGAATTTCCTGTAGGCCACGGTGTACACCCTACTAATTTTTATGAGCTTAAAGAGTGGCTAGAAAAACACTAGTTAAAACGTATAACAAAACAACATAGGTGTTATATAAATCACAAACTATATACATCTTGTGCAACTTTTATAATCGTAAACTTGCAAAGGCAATGGATACTCCGTTATTTTTGCACTCAGATTTTATATAACTACAATGAATACAAAACAATTATTAGCTACGGTAGAAGAATTTGGGAATCCACTATATGTGTATGATGCCCAAAAAATCACAACACAATACAATCGCCTTACAAAAGCATTTAAGAAAGTAGAGCGTTTACGTATTCATTATGCTGTAAAGTCATTAAGTAACATCTCTGTATTACAACATATGAAAACCCTAGGGGCTTGCCTAGATACGGTTTCTATACAAGAGGTGCAGATAGGTTTAAGAGCAGGTTTTCCTGCTAACGAAATCATCTTTACGCCTAATGGTGTTTCGCTACAAGAAATAGAAGAAGTAGCAGCTATGGGCGTGCAAATTAATATAGACAACCTATCTATCTTAGAGCAGTTTGGGGCAAAACACCCACAAACACCAGTGTGTATACGTATGAACCCGCATATAATGGCAGGAGGTAATTCTAATATTTCTGTAGGTCATATAGACAGTAAATTTGGTATAAGTATACATCAGATGCCTCACCTACTCCGTATTGTAGAAAATACAGGAATGAAAATTAACGGTATCCATATGCATACAGGTAGTGACATCTTAGATATAGATGTATTCTTACATGCTGCAGAAATTCTCTTTGAGCACGCAAAAGCATTCTCAGAGCTTGAGTTCTTAGATTTTGGAAGTGGTTTTAAAGTACCTTATAAAGAGGGTGATATCGAAACCGATATAGAAGAGTTAGGGCAGAAATTAAGTAACCGCTTTAACGCTTTCGCGAAAGCGTACGACAGACCCCTCACTCTTGTTTTTGAACCAGGGAAGTTTTTAGTAAGCGAAGCAGGGAAGTTTTTAGTAAAAGTAAATGCTGTAAAGCAAACAACATCTACAGTATTTGCACAAGTAGACAGTGGTTTTAATCATCTTATACGCCCTATGCTATACGGTAGTAGTCACGAGATTAAAAACATCTCTAATCCTGAAGGTAAACAGCGTTTTTATAGTGTGGTAGGTTATATCTGTGAGACAGATACTTTTGCAAGCAACAGGCGTATTTCTGAAATTACCGAAGGTGACATCCTTGCTTTTGACAATGCAGGGGCTTATTGCTACTCAATGGCTAGTAACTACAATAGTAGATACCGCCCTGCCGAAGTTCTCGTAAAAGAAGGAAAAGCACATTTAATAAGAAAGCGTGAAACGATGGATGATTTACTACGTAATCAAATCGCTTTGGAAGAGGTTGTTACTAGCTAGTAACAAATCACTATACATAAAAAAAGCCCTGTATCTTATTAATACAGGGCTTTTTGATTATATATCCAACCAACGTGTTTGTGTATGATTAGTGGCGTGTTTCTAGCATTAAAATTAGCAAATAATAACTAAATAGAAGGTCCGTGAGGACTTTCGTAAGTAAGCTATAATTAGTAATTAATTTTATACGGTGTTACCTGCTGGCATTTCTCAAATCAGTATTAGTATTCTAAAGCTAAAGTACAAATCTTTATATTCCATAAAATCCTCGTAACCAATTCCAAAAGAAATTAATTCGCTATTAAAATTAATAGTCTTTAAAATTCAAGCTTTGTAATTAATTTGATTTTTAAATACTGATGTTGAAAGTTTCGTGCTTATATCTAGT
>CAZJRA010000310.1:0-2366 GCA_964548335.1 uncultured Flavobacteriaceae bacterium
CTACAAATATAGAAGTACGTATCCCTGCCGATTTAAAAGTACTAATAACCTCTTTTAAAAAGTCTACATGAGTAATTGTATTCCACCCTGCATTACTTGTAATTGCATCTACTGCATCTGGCACAAGTGTGACTTGATCTGGCTTTGTTTCTAGCACAAGATCAATAAATTTTTGATTAGGATTTCCCTCTACGTTAAACTCTGTCGTTACAACTTGCACTAATTCTCTAGTGTCTTGATACTTAATATGGCGTTCATCTGGTCTAGGATGCACGGTAATACCTTGCGCTCCAAAACGCTCTAAATCTCTTGTTACCGTAAGCAAATTAGGAACATCTCCCCCTCTAGCATTTCTTAAAGTGGCAACTTTATTTATGTTAACGCTTAACTTTGTCATTAGTTTGGTATATATTTTGAACACAAAAATACAAAGAGACAGCCCTTAGCAGGCTATTTTTTCATTATTTTGCACTATGATCATTACAGAGTTTATCATAAACGACATTAAACCCATTCTTATAAGTGAAGAAATGGGAGAGGTACAGTCTATTTTTACTCAAACTACCTACTCACACGTTCCTGTAATTAACACACAGGGATACATAGGTTGCTTAGACGAAAATGAAGTGCGTTGCTATGACGCCTCCTGTACTCTAGAAGATTACAGACATGCCTTACAAGTGTTTTTTGTGCGATACGACACAAACTGGTTAGATATATTAGAAATGTTTGCACAACACCGCACTAACATCATGCCTGTTTTAGACAGCGAAGGCAAATATCTAGGGTATTATGAACTAGAAGATGTTATGAACTTTTTTAATAACACCCCTTTTATTAGAGAGCCAGGCAGTGTTGTAATTATTGAGAAAGGAGCTATAGATTATTCTTTTAGTGAAATTAGTCAGATTGTAGAATCTAATGACGGAAAAATTTGGGGAATGTTTATTTCTAAAATGGAAAATGACATTGCGCAAATCTCCATAAAACTAGGAAGTGCAAATTTTAACGACATTTTATCTACGTTTAGACGCTATAGCTACAATATAGTCTCAAGTCACCAAGAAGATACTTTTATAAAAGACTTAAAAAGTCGTTCTGAGTATCTTGAAAGATATCTTAACATCTAGATTTATGAAAGTAGGCATATACGGTCAATTTTACCATAAGGAAGCAGCTCGATATGTACAAGAGCTTTTAAATATTTTAGGGCAAAAGAAAATTGAGGTTATCATAGAGAAAAACTTCTTGAACCTAATAAAAGCAAATGACCAGATACATGTAAACTATGACCATTTTAGCACTTTTAAGGAGTTAGATAGTAGTTATGATTTATTCTTTAGCATAGGAGGTGACGGTACTATTTTAAAAACAGCAACTTACATTAGGGACCTAAACATCCCTATAGCGGGTATAAATACTGGGAGGTTAGGTTTTCTAGCAACTATAACAAAGGAAGAGATTGCTCAATCTATTGATAAGATTCTAGAAGGAAAGTATCAAATATCCAATAGAAGTTTACTACAAGCCACTATAGAAGGAGATGATGATTCCCTTGGAGATTTAGACTTTGCCCTCAACGAGATTGCGGTTAACAGAAAAAATACTGCGAGTATGATTTCTATAACCACGCACTTAGACGGAGAGAAGCTTACTAACTATTGGGCAGATGGTCTTATTATAGCGACTCCTACTGGATCTACAGGATACTCATTAAGCTGTGGTGGCCCTGTAATTGCTCCTGCCACTTCTAGTATTATCCTTACTCCTATTGCACCCCATAATCTAAATGCACGTCCATTAGTAATTCCTGATGATACAACTATTACATTACAGGTTTCTGGAAGAGAAGAGCAACATCTTATTTCCTTAGATTCTCGTGTTATTACACTAAATAATGACACCATCGTTACGTTAAGAAAAGCGCCTTTTACTATAAAACTCATTATGCTAGAGGGGGAAAGTTTCTTAAAAACAATTAGAGAAAAGCTCCTATGGGGAGAAGATAAGCGTAATTAAGGCAATATTTAAGACTAAATCTTGTTATGCTAAAAGTTACTATGACTAACGCTATTTAGGAGGTTTTGTCTTTCTTATAAGTAAATTATAAGAAAGACAAAACTTGTTAATTTCTACTTTAACATTTAACCCACTAATTATTAATAGGTATACATTATTGTTATATTTGCAAAATTTTAGAGCTATATGAGGTATTTGAAGGCCGCTATAATTGCCATTTTAATCAGTTCTTTTGCACAAGGACAAACCTATGAGTTAGGATTGTATGCAGGAGGTGCTAATTTTATAGGTGACGTAGGTTCTACAACTTTCATATCTCCCAATGCTGCCGCAATAGGCCTTATGGC
>CAZJRA010000311.1:0-2362 GCA_964548335.1 uncultured Flavobacteriaceae bacterium
ACTCTCTGGGTACTCAAGAATAGTTGCTCTCATATATGGCGACTCTTCGACCACCTCATTAATTGCAAAACGTTTTTTTCCTTGAATAATAACAGTCACATTACCATCAGGCATTTTAAGTACTCTTAAAATACGTGCTACAACTCCTATTTTATGAATATCGTCTGCCGTAGGGTTCTCTACCTCTTCATCTTTTTGAGCGACAACTCCTATTATCTTCCCACCTTTATTAGCTTCATCTAATAATTGTATAGAAGTATCTCTTCCGGCCGAAATAGGAATTACGACTCCTGGAAAAAGCACCATATTACGCAAAGGAAGAATAGGTAAACTCTCTGGTAATTCTTCTTTATTAATTGCCTCTTCATCTTCTGGAGTCATTAATGGAATAAGCTCTGCATCTCCATTTAATTCTTGCAATGACAATCTGTCAAGGGTTGTATATTTTGGTTTTGACATATCTTAAATGCGTCATCCTGTCATTTAACTCTAGGATTATAGACGCCTGTTTTAGTATAAATATTGAACATTATGTCGAAAACTCCTACCCTTCCTTAGATAAAAGCTTTCTAATTACTATATGAAGTCAATTAATATGCCATTGTAATGTATCTTATTTACATTACAACAACACAATCATAATAAACATAAAAAAAGCCTCTCAAACTGAGAGGCCTTTCTGTTAAACTATGTACTCAAGAATTATTTTCCTGATTCCATTTGTTTCTTAAGCGCTGCAAGAGCTTCGTTAGCATCACCTAAAGTAGGCTTAGCTTCATCTGCTTGTGCTGCTGCTTTTTTAGCTTGCTTCTTAACGATTTTAGCTTCTTCTTCTCTATGTATTACCATATGAGAAGCTACTACACGTTTGAAATCTTTATTGAATTCAATAATTTCGAATTCGATTTCTTCTCCCTTAGCTACATTTGTACCGTCTTCTTTTTCAAGGTGACGTGTAGGTATAAAGGCTGTAATATCTTCGTTAAAATCTACCGTTGCTCCTTTATCTACAATTTCTGTAAGTGCAGCTGTGTGCTTAGTACCTACAGCAAATTCTGTTTCGTACTTATCCCAAGGGTTATCTTCTATTTGCTTATGACCTAAAGATAATTTACGTCCTTCTACGTCTAGCTCAAGAACCACTACTTCTAGCTTATCTCCTACTGCACAGAACTCAGATGGATGCTTCACCTTTTTAGTCCAAGAAAGGTCTGAGATGTAAATTAAACCATCTATTCCTTCTTCTAACTCTACAAATACTCCAAAGTTTGTGAAGTTACGTACAATACCTTCGTGACGTGAACCTACAGGGTACTTAGAAGTAATATCTGTCCAAGGGTCTGGAGTTAATTGCTTAATACCAAGGCTCATCTTACGATCTTCACGATCTAATGTAAGAATAACCGCATCTACTTTGTCTCCTACTTTTACAAAATCTTGCGCACTACGTAAGTGTGTAGACCAAGACATTTCTGAAACGTGTATTAATCCTTCTACTCCTTCTGACACTTCAATAAAGGCACCGTAATCTGCGATTACAACAACTTTACCTTCTACTTTGTCACCAATCTTCATCTCTTCGCTTAACGCCTCCCAAGGATGCTTAGTTAATTGCTTAAGACCTAATTGGATACGTGTTTTGTTTTCGTCAAAATCAAGAATTACAACATTAAGTTTCTGATCTAGCTCTACAATCTCACTTGGGTGATTGATACGAGACCAAGATAAATCTGTAATATGTACAAGTCCATCTACTCCTCCTAAATCAACAAATACACCGTAAGAAGTGATATTCTTCACTACTCCTTCTAGTACTTGTCCTTTTTCTAGTTGAGCGATGATTTCTTTCTTCTGCTCTTCTATATCTGCTTCAATAAGCGCTTTGTGTGATACAACAACGTTTTTAAATTCGTGGTTAATTTTCACAACCTTGAATTCCATTGTTTTATTTACGTATTGATCGTAATCACGTATAGGCTTCACATCTATTTGTGAACCTGGTAAGAATGCTTCTATACCAAATACGTCTACAATCATACCTCCTTTAGTACGAGCTTTTACAAAACCGTTTACGATTGTACCTTCGTCGTGAGCCGTATTAATACGATCCCAAGCTTTGATTACTCTCGCCTTACGGTGAGATAGTATAAGTTGTCCTGTCGCATCTTCACGTACGTCAATAAGAACTTCTACTTTATCTCCTACTTTAAGATCTGGATTGTAACGGAACTCATTAAGAGAGATTACACCTTCAGACTTTGCGTTGATATCAATAATTGCATCACGATCTGTATTATTAATTACTTTTCCTTCTACAACATTGTCATCAAGAGTGTCTACAAAGTTTTGAGCTACTAAGTTC
>CAZJRA010000312.1:0-2360 GCA_964548335.1 uncultured Flavobacteriaceae bacterium
CATTAGTAGGTATTGTAGTAGTTTGTACAGCATCCTCATCATATACTTTCGAGCCTTCATTTGCTCCTCCAAAGATAGAAATGTTACTTAAAAGTATTAATACAAGTAATATGGTTGCAAGACCCCAAGTAGCTTTGTCAAGGAAATCTGTAGTTTTTTGAACACCACCCAGTTGCTGACCACCGCCACCTCCTCCAAAAGAAGAAGATAACCCTCCACCTTTAGGATTTTGTACCATAATAACTACAACCAATAGGAAAGCGACAAAAATAATCAATCCTAAAAAAACGTAAAACATTGTACTCATAACTCTTTATTTTCTTCTAATTCTCGTATTGCTCGAATTTGGTCTGCAAAGAAACCACTTTTTTCTGGATATTTCAAACTTAAAATGCGGTATGCGAGACGTGCTTTCTTATAACTCTTCTGTTCTAAGTACACACGCGCCAAAGTCTCCGTCATTAGAGCGTCTGTAGGAGAGTTTTCTATTTTTACAACAGGCTTCTCTATTTGTTTTTTGCCTGGAGGCATTTTTATTTTAGGATTAGTCTCTATAAAAGAATTAATAATTTCTTCTTTACGCTTTCGCGAAAGCGAATTCTCAGAACTCTCTTTGAGGCTGTCTAACTCTTTGTTTGAGTTTGTATCCTTTTCCTTGCTCTCTTTTCTTTGTATAGGTTTTAAAGAGGCAATATTAAGCCACTCAGAAAACGAATAGGTCTCATTAGTGTTAAAATCTAAAGGTTTGCCTATTTGGAGTGTGTTTTCTGTAGTTGTTGGTGTCACTATAGCATTTTCTTTTTCTATAAAAAGGTCAGGACTTAATATGTTTTCTGCCTTAGCAAGATCTTCTTCCGTTACCTTGATAGAAAGATCTTCAGCATCTGCTACGGTTATATTTTCGAGATGTTTTTTTTGATGTTTAATCTGGTCACTAATCTTATTCTGAGAGAATACTGATGAGGTGATGTAATCAAATAATACACTGCGATCTGTGGTGTGGGCTGCGGTAACTTTAAGTGCTTCATTGTAGGTGAAGCTATCTTGGTTTTTAAGCCCTTTTAGATATAATGCTTGTGCGCTCTGAAAGTATGGGAATTCATCTACAAGACTTCGTATTTCTTTAGTCTGATCTGCAGTGATTGACTCTGGATGCTCTAGTAGA
Source organism: uncultured Flavobacteriaceae bacterium (assembly GCA_964548335.1). GTDB lineage: Bacteria > Bacteroidota > Bacteroidia > Flavobacteriales > Flavobacteriaceae > Dokdonia. The sequence goes on from CAZJRA010000312.1 coordinate 1,166, forward strand.
TATGTAAATGTTGTTGTATTCATTACCAGTTTGCTAGTGAAGCATTAAAGATATCTTGAGTGATGCGTTCGTAGATTTCGTCTAGAGCAATGTCTAAAGCTCCTCCTGTAAGTTGTGTAGTTGCAGGAACATCAGAAAAGAATGAAAAACGTTTTTCAAAATCTTTAGATCCATCAGTAATTGTATTATTAAAAAAACGCACGTTTATAGTGATGGTAAGTCTGTTTTGTGCTGCTGTGTTTTGTGAGGTAGAAGATTGAGGGGCAATATAATATTCGACAATCTCTCCTTCATAAACAAGATTTCCGTTAGTGTTAGTTAAGACAAGGCTTGTTTGGTTTTGAATAAGATCTTGAAGGTCTAATGTAAAAGTTCTGTCTATTCCCGGTTCTACAATAGCAGCTTCATTCTGAAAAAAGTTAACCTGATACGTTTGAGCATCGCCTACATCTGCACCGCTAAAAGAATAGATTCCGCAGCTTTGAGTGCTTATGGTTAGAATGATAATTAATGCAATATTTTTAATGGCATTCATATAGAGGTGATGCGTCTATTGTGTTAATAATGGGTCAAGCAAGATACAAGTTTTACAAATCGAATTGTTTAATTTTTCTGTATAAGGTGCGTTCACTAATACCTAATTCATCTGCAGCTGCTTTTCGTCTACCCTTATGTCGTTCCAATGATTTCTTAATAAGTTCTAGCTCCTTGTCGTGTAGGGAAAGTGTTTCTTCCTCTTCAATTTCTTCTGCAAAATGATAAGGATCTTCTAAGGTCTCAGTAGTATTTGCAGGAATAATAGTAGGCTCTTGAGGTATTTGAAGTACATCTAAAGGCTGTTCATTATTATCATAATCTAGCTTGATCTCTTCGCTCTTGTCATTATAAATCTTGTTTATAAGCGTTTCATTTTCTTCTCGCACATCTGCTGTGTTACCACTTTTCATAAGCTCTAGAGTGAGCTTTTTTAAGTCGTTAAGATCACTTTTCATATCAAAAAGAACCTTATATAAAATTTCACGTTCGTTAGAGAAATCAGAGCTCTCCTTTGTTTTTACAACACTAGGTAATCGTGAGCCAGTGTTGGGTAAATACGTTTTAATGATATCTGCAGTAATCGCTCTATCTTGTTCTAAAACAGAAATTTGTTCTGCAACATTACGTAGCTGTCTTATATTTTCCGCCCATCTATAGT
>CAZJRA010000313.1:0-2360 GCA_964548335.1 uncultured Flavobacteriaceae bacterium
ACACCGTATCATACGTTTGCATATACCATTAAGTTTTTAAGAGAAGCGGCACTCGACCCAAAAGTTACTTCTATTAAGATAACCATTTATAGATTAGCAAGCACATCACATATAGCTAGTGCTTTAATTAATGCAGCCCAAAACGGTAAAGACGTAACGGTACAAATAGAATTAAGAGCACGATTTGACGAAGCCTCTAATATGATGTATGCTAAGAGGATGGAAGATCAAGGGGTTAAATTAATCTTTGGAGTACCTGGTTTAAAAGTACATAGCAAAGTATGTGTTATTGAGCGTTTAGAAGAGGAAGGGTTAAAACGATATGGATTTATAAGTACTGGTAACTTTAATCATAAGACTGCAAATATTTATACAGACTACACGCTGTTTACTGCAAATCAGAAAATACTTAAAGACCTCTCAAAGCTATTTAACTTTTTCGATACAAACTATATCGTAAACAAGTACAAACACCTTATTGTTTCCCCACATTATTCTCGTTTATCTTTATACGCACTTATTAAAGAACAAATAATAAACGTAAAAGAAGGAAAAGAGGGGTACATCCGTCTTAAATTAAATAGCATCTCTAATTATGCAATTATAGATAAGTTGTATGAGGCTAGTCAAGCAGGAGTAAAGATAGAAATGATTGTAAGAGGGATATGTTGTTTAATACCAGGTGTTCCTGGTTTAAGTGAAAATATTCAAGTTAAAAGTATTATAGATAAATATCTAGAACATCCTCGAGTGTATGTTTTTGGAAAAGGAGAAGAAAGTAAAGTGTATATTTCTTCGTCAGATTGGATGTCTCGTAACCTAGATCATAGGGTAGAGGTAAGTTGTCCTATTTATGATAAAGATGTTAAAAATGAAATCTTAGATACTTTAGACATTTGTTGGGAAGACAATGTGAAAGCACGTATTATCAATAAAGAACGAGATAATGCCTATGCAAGGTCAAAAACTAAAAGGGTCATACGTTCTCAATTTGAGACCTATGAGTATTATATTAAAAAAGCGATATCTTAAATGGTTAAGATTTAAAGATACAGAGATATATATATAGGATCTAATGCTAATAGATTATTAATAACAAATGTAATTGAACAAAAAAACGGACCCACTTTATTTAAAAAAAATGCATTAGTAAGAGGTCCTATAAGACTTGGAGAAGATGTATTTACAAAGGGAGAGATATCACTTCATAATCAAGAAAGGATGACAGAGGCATTAACAGCTTTTGGGTTGTTAATGAAAATTCATAAAGTAAAAGATTATAGAGCCTGTGCTACTAGTGCCATGAGAGAAGCGAGTAATGGTCACGCTTTCGCGAAAATTTTAAAGGAAAAAACAAATATTACTATTGATATTATAGATGGTAAAGAAGAAGCTCAAATCATTGCAGCGACTGATTTACACGAATTTATAAAAAAAGATAAAACTTATCTCTATGTAGATGTAGGAGGAGGAAGTACTGAACTCACTGTATATCATGAAGGACAAGCTGTAGCTTCTAAATCATTTAAAGTAGGAACTGTACGTTTAATTAATAAAACGGTCGCAGTAGGTGTTTTTCAAGAAATAGAACATTGGATAACACAAGCTACTTCTAAATATTCACGAATTAGTGTATTAGGAAGTGGTGGTAATATTAATAAAACGTTCAAATTAAGTGGATTAAAAATAGGACAACCACTTACATATTTATATCTCCTAGAATACCATAATAAATTAAGTAGGTTAAGTTATGAAGATAGAGTTACACAATTAGGTCTTAATCCAGATAGGGCAGATGTAATCATTCCTGCATTAAAAATTTATCTTAGAGCAATGAAATGGAGTCAGGCCGAACATATTTATGTGCCTAAAATTGGACTAGCAGATGGAGTTATTAAGTTATTACATCAAAAAAATAAAGAATAAGTTTTCAGATTAGTACAATTTTATTGATAAACTAAAAAAGCCGTTCATTTTTATGAACGGCTTTTTCAATGTATGTAGTATACTTTTAGTTTCCTTCTTCTGTAGAGAGATTTTTCATTTCCTCTTCTATCATAGAGTAAAACTGGTCTATTTTAGGTAAGACATATATTTTTGTTCTACGATTTGTAGATCTATTCTCAGGAGAATCATTAGAAACAAGAGGGACAAACTCACCTCTTCCTGCAGCTATAAGTTGCGATGGGTTAGCTCCAAGAGTAACAAGCTCACGTACTATTGCCGTAGATCGTTTGGCACTTAGGTCCCAGTTATCAATTAAAACACCACTTCTGTAAGGTATATTATCTGTATGTCCTTCTACTAAAGCTTCAAAATCAGGTTTACTATTAATAACCGTAGCTACCTTACCTAAAATC
>CAZJRA010000314.1:0-2354 GCA_964548335.1 uncultured Flavobacteriaceae bacterium
GCCAGGGGCTATACCATAAAGCGATAACCAAGGAAAGTTAATACATATATCCAGAGTCGAACTACTCATAGCTGAAGCCGTTATAACTGCCTTTGACCCGTCCTAAATAAAGGCTACACTAAACATATACATAAAGGCTATCAAATGTTGATAGCCTTTATTTTTTTTATCGCTTTCTATCATCATAAGAAATAGACATTAGCATTCTATTTTTTATCTTCGCTTATAAACTCTAACTAACGCGTGCTATTTAACTCCTTTGATTTTGGTCTCTTCTTACCTATAGTTTTTATACTGTACTGGCTAATAAGCTCACAAAGGTTAAAGCAGCAAAATATCTTATTACTCTGTGCTAGCTATTTCTTTTACGGTATTTGGGATTGGCGTTTTCTTATTCTTATTTTTCTTAGCTCGATTGTAGATTTTTATGCCAGTCAAAAAATAGAAAGTAGCTCTCAAACATCACATAAAAAAATCTGGTTGTATTTAAGTGTTTTCTGGAATCTAAGCGTGCTATTTACATTCAAATATTTTAATTTCTTTTTGGATAATTTTAAAGCTCTTTTTGATATTTCAGAAACGGGATTCAGCACATTAAATATTATCATCCCAGTAGGTTTGAGTTTCTATACATTTCAAACCATGAGTTATACAATAGATGTATATCGTAAAAATCTAAAGCCTACGCATAACTTATTACAGTTTTTGTGTTTTGTAAGCTTCTTTCCGCAGCTTGTAGCAGGTCCTATTGAACGCGCTGGCAGATTGTTACCACAATTTAATACTGCGCGTAGTTTTGATTACACAAAAGCTAAGGATGGCTTACGCCAGATACTATGGGGGCTTTTTAAAAAGATGGTAGTTGCCGATAATTTAGGTAGAGCCGTAAGCATTATTTATGCAAGCCCAGAAGATTTTTCATCGCTCACGCTCGTATATGCTGCAGTACTTTTTTGGTTTCAGTTGTACTGTGACTTTTCAGGTTATGCAGATATTGCTATAGGGTCTGCACGAATAATGGGCTTTAATCTAAGTGTTAATTTTAGACTGCCCTATACGGTAAGTACATCTACTGCTTTCTGGCGTAAATGGCATATTACACTATCCAAGTGGTTTCAGGATTACCTTTTTATGCCTGTGGTAAAATGGGGTAGGAAGCGCAATATTTCAAAAAGCTATGCCAAACTCATAGCTATATTTACCACAATGATCTTAATGGGATTTTGGCACGGAGCAAACTGGACTTATATCATTTTTGGCGCTTGGAACGGTTGCCTCATTACTTTTGAGTCAATTAAGCTTTCGAGAAAGTATAAACATAAGGATATTCATGCCTTTTTTGAAGCTAATCCAGTCATTTCAAAGCTATATTTCATTCCCATTTTAACCCTAGGAATGTTATTTTTTAGATCCTTAGATGTCGAGAATGCTTGGCTTATGCTCAAGACAATCTTTGCCCCTAGTGTTCCATTTTATCAAATAAAGACCATTATAGGTTGGAAACTTGGATTCCTTGTATTTATGATAGCTGTGGAGCTGTTTCATAAAAAGAAACTACACGGTTTAGAAACTTTAGAACTTATCTTTCCTAAATATGTGCGTTGGGTAGTATATTATGTCTTAATCTTTACCATTATTAGATATGGCGGGCCTCAGGAACAATTTATATATTTTCAATTTTGAGTTGGAAAAAATTTACATATCGTACATTATTATTCCTTATACCAGTTTGTGTAGCTGTCTTAAGTATTGAATATTTGGTTAGAAATATACCTAATAGTATAAACACCTCAAGTTCTTACTTTAAACAAGAAAAAAACAATATCAAATCTCTTGTTCTTAGTGCTTCTCAAAACAAGAGGGCTATTAACCCAGAATACCTCTCTACAAATACACTCACCGTAGCTGGATCAAAACAAGGTCATAAAACAGATTATTATCTCCTTAAAGACTTACATAAGCAACTCCCTAATCTAGAACGAGTTTTTATAGGGGTAACTGTTAGGCATTTTGAATCGAGACCTAACCCTAAAGATTTCTGGAAATACCGATCCTTTCTGGTGTATTACAATGTTAATGCTTTTGAAAAACCTACCTATTTTAAAGAACGATTCATTTATTTAGGTAATCCCAATTATTATACTGATAGATTAGAAGCCTTTTACCTTAACAAAGAGAGGGATGTTTACAATAAATTTGGCTTTCATTTAGAAGGTATAAACGATAGATTTTCAAAACTACATTATGATGAAGAAACAATTATAAATACTTTTAAGTTTGTTAGATATCGTTCCCTTAACAAGAAATACCTAGACTTAAACACTTCATGGTTTCACAAAATCTTAGCCTATTGT
>CAZJRA010000315.1:0-2349 GCA_964548335.1 uncultured Flavobacteriaceae bacterium
ATGTATTGTTAGCTTCTGCATCAGATGCGATTATAATAGGATTTAATGTGAGGCCAGCAGGTAATGCTCGTCAAGTAGCAGATAAGGAAGAAATAGATATCCGTACATACTCGATCATTTACGATGCGATTAATGATCTTAAAGATGCGATGGAAGGAATGCTATCTCCAGAAATGCGTGAAGAGATTACAGGTAATGCAGAAATTAGAGAAACCTTTAAGATTTCTAAGATTGGTACTATCGCAGGTTGTATGGTAACTAGTGGAAAAATCTTTAGAAATTCTGGTATTAGAATTATACGTGATAGTGTGGTTGTTTATACAGGTGAGTTAGCTACTTTAAAACGTTTTAAAGACGATGTTAAAGAAGTGGCTAAAGGATATGATTGTGGTATGCAAATCAAGAACTACAATGATATTAAGATAGGAGATGTTATAGAAGCATATCAAGAAGTAGCCGTTAAGAAAACGCTTAAGTAATTTTAACTACTTTTAAATAAAAAAAGCCACGCATTGCGTGGCTTTTTTTATGCTATTCGTTTTGCTTATCTTCTGTCCGGTTTAAAGATAAAGGCATTGTTAAAGTCTTTTTTTATTATAAGTAAAGCGCGATCTGCTTCTAATCTATTTCTAAAATTCCCTACCCATACTTTGTAATTAGGAGTTTGATATTCTATAGAAGGAGTCCAGGTTGCTTCGCTACCTTCGTATTCTTTAAGAAGGGTATATGCACCTTCTCTTCCTCCAGAATACAACTGTATTTTATAACGATCTGTTAACTCATTATCTTTAGTAAGTTTTGTTTTTAATGTAAGTAGCTCTGGAATTCTAGAGTCTTGTGATACATTAGATTGTGTAGATTGCGCTTGGATAAAAGCGCATAAACTCAATGACAAAACACTGGTGATGAGTTTCTTTTTAGGTGATAGTATGTTCATTTTCAGCTTATTTGTTACAAAGATAATTGATTAAAAGGAAATCAAAACTAAATTATTATTTAGAACTATTATAAATTAAAAACTAGCGCTTTTGTGACTGTTGTAAAATGAGTTCTAAGTGTTATTTTTGTTCCTGCATTTTAAGTGCTCGGTTAACGCAACCTTGATGGTTGTTATGTAGAAACAATCGTGCCAGATTTAGGAAGCTAATTCAATAATTATTATGATACAGGTGAATCACCGCAATTCATTTTCTAGAATTATCACGTTGTGTGTAGCATTGTTGCTTACATTCTCAACCTCTCTTTTTTCGCAAATAGATGCTGCTGCAGGAGATGCGACAGCTGGCGAAGCTTTGTTTAAAGCTAACTGTGGCGCATGTCATAAGTTGTATAAGAAAATGACGGGTCCTGCTCTATATGGGGTGGTAGATAAGTATGAGGGAGACTTTGAGTGGTTAGGTAAGTGGATACGTAACTCGCAAGGTTTAATTGTATCTGGAGATGCTCGTGCGATAGCTATTTATGAAGAGTATAACCAGACTCAGATGAATTCTTTTCCAGGGTTGTCTGATGCGGATGTTAGTAGTATACTAGCGTACACAAATACTGAGAAGCCAGAGGTTGTTATTCCTGAAGGTTCGTCTAGTGCGGCTGCTTCGGGAGGTGGTGTTTCTAATAATATTATTCTATCAATTCTTGCGTTAGTCTTGTTGTTGTTAGTGGGGGTGTTATTGTTGGTTAATAATACGCTTAACAAATTTGCAGAAGCTCAAGGTATTGAGACTTCGGCTGGAGATAAGTCGACTCGTAAACCTATTTGGAAATCATTTGTTGAAAATCAATTTTTAGTATTGGTGAGTGTGATTTTCTTATTATTAAGTGGTGCGTACTTTGCGTATGGATGGATGTCTCAAGTAGGGGTTGATCAAGGGTATGCTCCTGTGCAGCCTATACACTTTTCGCATAGAATTCACGCGGGAGAGAATTCGATAGATTGTAAGTATTGTCATTCTAGTGCTCGTGTAAGTAAAACTTCTGGTATTCCATCTTTAAATGTATGTATGAATTGTCATAAATCAGTAGGTGAAGTTGCTGGTTTAGAAGCTAAAGAAATGTCTAGCGTAACAGAAGATTATAGTAAGGAATTTTATGATAAAGAAATTCAAAAATTATATAATGCAGTTGGTTGGGATCCAAGTACGCAATCTTATACAGGTAGAACACAACCTGTAGAGTGGGTTCGTATTCATAATCTGCCTGACTTTGCATATTTCAATCACTCGCAACACGTAAGTGTAGCTGGAGTTGAGTGTCAGACATGTCACGGTCCTGTAGAGGAAATGGAAGTGATGTATCAGTTTGCGCCACTTACAATGGGATGGTGTATTAATTGTCACCGTGAGACAAATG
>CAZJRA010000316.1:0-2329 GCA_964548335.1 uncultured Flavobacteriaceae bacterium
TCCAAAAGTAATTCCAATTTAACAGAACAAATTGTACGTGTCCGAAAAAAGGATCATCATAAAAAATTTAATTACAAGCAAATATGTGCTAAACTAGGATTAGAAGATGCTAGTAGTCGTAACCAAGTGGTTAAAAAACTAGCACAGCTTAAAGCGAAAGAACAAATAATAGAACCAGAACGAGGTAAATATCAACTTACCCCTAACCGTAATTACCATACAGGAATTTTAGATGTCTCTGGTAAAGGAGGCGGTTATGTAATGGTTGCAGATTTAGAGCAAGATATTTATGTACCACCTCATCATCTTAATAAAGCGTTGAATGGAGATGAAGTAGAAGTATATATTTACAGAGAACGTCGTAGTAAAAAGCATGAAGGTGAAATTGTAAAAATAATTACTCGTAAAACCGAAGAGTTTGTAGGGGTTATCGAAATACAAAAAAAGTTTGCTTTTGTACATACATCTGTAAGTAACAAAATGTATACAGATGTATTTGTACCTCTTAAAAAAATAGGAGATGCAGAAGATGGAGATAAGGTAATTGTAAAATTAGAAGACTGGCCAGAAAAGGCAGATTCTCCTTTTGGTAGAGTTACTAAAGTTTTAGGAAAACCAGGAGAACACAATACCGAGATACACTCTATCCTAGCCGAATATGGTTTGCCTTATGACTTTCCTCATGAAGTAGAGGAGTATGCAAATAATATAGATACTTCTATTAAAGAATCTGAAATAAAAAAACGTCGTGATATGAGAGATATTCTCACATATACGATAGATCCTAAGGATGCAAAAGATTTTGATGATGCGCTAAGTTTTCAAAAGCTTGAAAATGGTAATTATGAAATAGGAATTCATATTGCAGATGTAAGTCATTATTTAGTACCTGGAACCATTTTAGATGATGAAGCTTATGACCGTGCAACCTCTGTATATCTTGTAGATCGCGTAGTACCAATGTTACCTGAAATTTTAAGTAATGGTGCTTGTTCTTTACGTCCTAATGAAGAAAAATATACCTTTTCTGCAGTGTTTGAAATAGATCCCGAAACGTCTAAAATTAAAAATCAATGGTTTGGACGTACTGTAACGTATAGTGATGCGCGTTTTGCTTATGAAGAAGCACAAGCAATTATAGATACAAGATCTACTATTATTCCTGCAGAAGTATCGCTTACAGGAAAAGAGTATACTGTTTCTGAAGAACTTAAAGAAGCTACTTTAGAATTAGATAGATTAGCAAAAATTATGCGTCGTCAGCGTATGAAAGATGGCGCTATTTCTTTTGATAAAGTAGAAGTAAAATTTAGCTTAGATGAAGATGCTAATCCTACAGGAGTTTTCTTTAAAACCTCTAAAGATGCTAATAAACTTATAGAAGAGTTTATGTTATTAGCAAATAGAAAAGTATCAGAATTTATAGGAAAACAAGCTCCTAAAAAAACATTTGTATACCGTATTCACGATGAGCCAGATGATGAAAAACTAGCTTCATTAGAAAAAGTAGTTGGTAATTTTGGGTATAAACTCAATCTTAGAGATCGTAAAAGTACCACTGCATCACTTAATAAGTTATTAGTAGATGTAAATGGAAAAAAAGAGCAAAATATGGTAGACACACTTGCCATAAGAACAATGAGCAAAGCAGTATATTCTACAGAAAATATAGGGCATTATGGTCTTGCTTTTGATTATTACTCACATTTTACTTCACCTATACGACGTTATCCAGATGTAATGGTACATCGTTTATTACAACATTATCTTGATGGTGGTAAAGCAGTTAGTCAAGAAGAGTACGAAGAAAAATGTAAGCATTCTAGTAATATGGAACAGCTTGCAACAAAATCAGAACGTGATAGTATTAAGTATATGCAAGTAAAGTATATGCAAGATCACGAAGATCAGGAGTTTTTAGGTGTTATTTCTGGAGTGACAGAGTGGGGGATTTATGTAGAAATTATAGAAAATAAGTGTGAAGGAATGGTGCGTTTACGAGATATAAAAGATGACCATTATGAGTTTGACCAAGACACTTATTCTATCGTAGGAAAGAATACAAAAAATCAGATTACGCTAGGAGATGAAGTACTAGTCAAAGTTAAAAATGCAGATTTAGTTAAAAAACAACTTGACTTCTGGTTAGTAAGTGTACGAGAATAATAAGTATACTTTATTTTTAATATATAAAGCCTCTGAAATTTCAGAGGCTTTTGTTTTATATTTTTATGGTTTAAATAACAATACATACTTTAGCATAAACTCTAGATTCTTGATTTTTAAATAAAATGTTCTATGTTTAAATTTATTAGTAGCCTTACATTCC
>CAZJRA010000317.1:0-2318 GCA_964548335.1 uncultured Flavobacteriaceae bacterium
ACCCGAAGTAGAAGAAGCATACAAGTGGCGCTTACCTTTTTATTCTCTAAACGGTAAGATGTTTTGTTTTCTCAATTTTAGAAAGAGTTTTGTAGATGTAGGCTTTCCTTGGGGAGTGCGCTTAGAAAAGCATGCGCCTCATCTAGTAGGAGGCGAAAAGCGTAAAAACTTGCGTTCCTTACGGTATCATTCTCCCGAAGCTATAGATGTTACTTTATTACAAGAAGTCCTAAAGGAAGCTGCTAGAATAAATTCTTAGATATTATTTAATTATAAAGACCTTACTGTTTTTCTAATAGCTACTAGGTTAGAAAGTAATTTCTCTAAATGAGCTATGTCAAGCATATTAGCCCCATCACTTTTTGCATTTGCAGGGTCAAAATGAGTTTCTATAAATAGCCCGTCTACATTATTTACAACACCTGCTCTAGCAATGGTTTCAATCATATCAGGTCTTCCGCCTGTTACTCCGCTAGATTGGTTAGGTTGCTGTAAAGAATGCGTTACATCTAAAACAGTAGGAGCAAATTGTCGCATAGTAGGAATGCCTCTAAAATCGACAATCATATCTTGATACCCAAACATCGTCCCGCGGTCTGTAACCCAAGCCTTATTATTACCTGTATCGTGTACTTTTTTTACAGCGTGTTGCATTGCTTCTGGTGACATAAACTGCCCCTTTTTAAGGTTGACTACTTTTTCTGTTTTGGCAGCAGCCACTACAAGAGCTGTTTGTCGCACAAGAAATGCAGGGATTTGTAACACATCTACATATTGGGCAGCAAAAGCAGCATCAGAAGCCTCATGAATATCGGTAACGGTAGGTACATCAAATTTTTCTGAAACTTTAGCGAGTATTTCTAATGCTTTTTCATCTCCAATACCTGTAAAACTGTCTACACGGCTACGGTTTGCTTTTCTAAAACTTCCTTTAAATACATACGGTATTTGTAGTTTGTCTGTAATAGAAATCACCTTTTCTGCAATACGCATCGCCATATCTTCGCCTTCTATAGCGCAGGGCCCTGCAAGAAGAAAAAAGTTATTACTATCTGTATGTTTAAGCTTAGGAATATCTGAGAGTTGCATAGTTTTTTGCTTTCGCGAAAGCATAAGCTCCGCAATTTATAGGTGTAGCAAAGATACTACTCCTTCTTTAAAATAGGACGTATGGGTTGGTCGGGTTTTGCATACGCAAAGCGGTCTAACGGTTTAGGGCTAGCGTAGGAGTCGAGACCGTTAATAGTAACGCCTTGGGTTATGCTGAGGTCTATCCATCCATCTGCGATAAAGGACGCTTCTGGCAAGTAAATATCTTTGATTTCGGCTACAACGAGTACGGTGTTGTTTTCCTTTATACGATATTCATTTACATAGCGACACGCTATCTTAATATGAGCTTCTTTTACAAACGGAGCTTGTATGCCTTCTAGGTATTCTGCAGTGAGACCTGTTATATCAAATTCGGATACTTCCTCATCATAACGAGCTGCCGTTTGATGTGACTGTTGTATGATATCGCTGTGTATATGGTTGACGGTAAATTGTTTGTTTTCTAGTATGTTTTGATATGTATGTCTGGGGACAACTGCAGGTCTTGTAATAAAACCAAGTAGGGCAGGATTACTTCCTAAGTGAGTAACAGAGCTAAAAATAGCAAGATTTGGGATGCCTTTGTTTGAGATAGTACCTAAAAGATTTGCAGATTTATAGCCCGTTACGCTATTAATAAAATTGGCTCTAAATCGTTTATCCATTTTAGTGATGGCATCACTGTCAAAATGTAGTATCTTTTCCATACTTTTTTATCAAAAATACGCAATATGAAGGGAGTAAAGCCAGAATATTTTGAGACAAACCGCGCCACTTGGAACGAAAAGGTGAAAGTGCATACTAAGAGTGCTTTTTACAATATAGAAGCGTTTAAAAAAGGGAAGAGTTCTCTTAATGTATACGAATTGGAAGCGCTAGGAGATGTAAAAGGAAAGTCCTTATTGCATTTGCAATGTCATTTTGGTCAAGATACGTTAAGTTGGGCTCGGCGAGGAGCAGTGTGTACGGGGGTAGATATTAGTGATGAAGGGGTTGCTTACGCTAAAAAATTAGCTCAAGAATTACAGATTCCTGCAGATTTTGTGTGTTGTAATGTGCTAGATACATCTACCTATATTTCTAAAAAATTTGATATTATTTTTACTAGTTATGGTACTATAGGTTGGTTACCTGATCTAAAACATTGGGGGAAAATGATTGCCGAACGCTTAAAGCCAGGCGGGGAGTTTTATATTATAGATTTTCACCCTATCGTATGGATGTTT
>CAZJRA010000318.1:0-2317 GCA_964548335.1 uncultured Flavobacteriaceae bacterium
ACTATTCCCACTTAGTGCAGGAATGATATTTGTTAATCCTAGAAACAATAACCCGCCAGAGATTGCTCCTAGAAGATAAATGGTTAAAAATCTACGTTCTGAAAATAGATTAAGTATAAAACGTGATATAAAGTAAATACCTACCATATTCCACAACAGATGCCTAAACCCTCCGTGTAAAAAACTATAGGATAATACAGACCACGGTTGTGTAATAAACTCAAAAGGCTCATTAGGTAATACAAAATACTTCTTGAGAGTAAAAAAATTACTTCTCGTTATCCAAGGAATAAAATTAAATAAGAGGTATGCCGCTACATTTATCACAATTAATTTTACTGCAATAGAGGCTGTTTGATATTTATAAAGTAAAGACTCTTTAGACATTTAGTACCATCGTTTGTCGTTAAAACTGTTCTTTTTCCAATAGTACATCATAATAAACCCAAACAAGGCTCCTCCTAAGTGCGCCCAATTAGCAATATTTTGTCCAAAAACTGAGAATCCAGTTACTCCAGAAAACAAGTCTATTAATAATAAACCTGGAATAAAGTATTTTGCCTTTACAGGAATAGGCACAAATATCAGTCCCAAAGAAGCATTAGGGAATAACATTGCATACGCAACCAAAACACCATATATCGCTCCCGATGCGCCTACTGCAGGCACATTATACGATCCAAACAAATCCTGAGCGGCTTCTATAGGTATCCTATCTGACTGCATATAACTCCCTGGCTGAAGTGTTTTTGACAGCATTTCTGTTATATCTGAAGGAGTAATACCTGTCTCTATTAAAGCTTGGTAACCAGACTGAAAATGATAGTAGTTTACCAGCGTATGTATTAATGCTGCTCCTAGTCCTGCCGAAAAATAAAAAAATAAAAAGCGTTTTTGACCTAAAGAGTTTTCTATAGGACCTCCAAACATCCAAAGGGCATACATATTAAAAATGATATGCATTGGGCTTGATAAATCGTGCATAAACATATGCGTTATAGCCTGCCATGGTTCAAAACCAGGATGCTCAACAAACCAAAGTGCAAACAACTCCATGGCTTGATGATTTTCTATCAAAAATCGAGAGCCTAAGTAAAACAATACGTTTACTACCAACAACATCTTAACCGTATCTGTAATCCTGCCCATTCTTATTGGAATTTTCGTTCTAATTCATCACTTGTAATACTGATAAATGTGGTTTTATTAGAAGGCGATACTGTAGGTTCCTTACAAGCAAATAAACTATTTACAAGATGTTCTCGTGAACTAGCCTCTAGAGGCTCTCCACTTTTTACAGCCATACTTTTTGCCATACTTTTTGCTAACGCATCGGTCTGACTAAAACCTACATCTGGCACTTCGTTTTCGAGGTCACTTAATAATTGTTCTATAATGATTGGAACCTCTGCCTCTGTCACGGCTGTAGGGATCCCTGTAATTTCCAATGCTTCATCTTTTACACCTCCAAACACAAAGCCTGTATTCTCTAATCCTTCTTTAAGCTGTAAGAATATAGCTAACTCACTAGGGCTAAATGATAGTACTAAGGGAAATAGCAACTGCTGACTCACAGAGGAGGCTAAGGTTATGTTCTTTAATAGCTCTTCATACAATACCCGTTGGTGCGCCCTATGTTGATGAATAACTATCATCCCGCTTTTAATGGTAGTTACGATATATTTATTTTGAAGTTGATACGTGGTTGAGTCTGCTTTCGCGGAAGCTTTACTCTTATCCTTAAACAGGTTACCTGTAACCTGATCACTCTCATACGTAAGTTTACTTTCTTCTCCCTGTTCTCCCTGTCCCGGATCTTTACGCAACCCTTCATACAATTGCTCCCAACCGTCTGTTGTTGGCTTTTCATACTCAGCTCGCTGTGCTCCTTTTTTAGGAGGAGCAATGTTCTCAAAAGGGTTAAATGTGCGGTCTACCTGAATTTGAGGTATCGCAGCAAACTTATCTTTATAATCATACGGAGTATCTAGCGATTCATCTCTGTTAAAATCCAGCACTGGTGCAATATTAAATTGCCCTAGACTGTGCTTTACAGTACTCCTAAGCATTGCGTATAAAGCGTGCTCATCGTCAAATTTAATTTCGGTTTTTGTAGGGTGGATATTAATATCTATACTCCCTGGATCTACATCCAAATACAAAAAGTAACTCGGCCTAGCTCTATCAGGCAGTAAACCTTCAAAAGCAGCAGAAACGGCATGATTGAGATACGCACTTTTTATAAATCTATTATTTACAAAAAAGAACTGTTCCCCTCTTGTTTTTTTAGCAAACTCTTGTTTTACAACATATCCGC
>CAZJRA010000319.1:0-2316 GCA_964548335.1 uncultured Flavobacteriaceae bacterium
GCTCACCCTGTTCACCTTGCTCTCCAGTTTCACCTTGGATTCCTTGTTCTCCTTGTTCTCCTTGCTCACCCTGCTCTCCATTTTCACCTTGTCTTCCTTGTTCTCCTTGCTCCCCCTGTTCACCTTGCTCTCCAGTTTCTCCTTGTATTCCTTGTTCTCCTTGCTCCCCCTTTTCACCTTGGATTCCTTGTTCTCCTTGCTCACCTTGAATTCCTTGTTCACCTTGCTCTCCAGTCTCACCCTGTTCACCTTCTTCTCCTTGTTCACCTTGTTCTCCCTGTTCACCTCGAAGGCCAACAGTTGTTCTATTATTATATCCAGAGTTGTTGTTGATACTAAGAGAATTGTCGTTATTATCTGCTACTTGAGTAGAGTTTTTAGTTTGATTGTTACATAGGCTTGTCCATGAGTAGCCGTCATATTGAAATACACAAGATTCATCAGTGTTAAAAACAATACCCCCTTTTAAAGGAGTCATAGCATTCATTTGAGAAGTTGAAACTTGTTTTAATACTAACAGTTTTTTTATGTTAAGCGCTTTATTTGATTTGCTATCTATTTTAGCTTGCCCTTGTACATTAAAAGCATAAAAAGATAATAATAGACATAAAAGTATTTTTTTCATAATTGTAAATTTGTGAAAAGAAGGATTGATGACAGATTGTAAAATAGTAATAATTTAAAACAATCGATGCTTTCAAATTTACAAATGTTATATCATTTTTTTATGAAAAATGAAGTAATCTTAAAGGTGATACAAGTGTTTTTGTAAGTAAAGTATTGTTTTAAAGTGAATTACAAGTGTTGTG
The DNA here is from genome assembly GCA_964548335.1 of uncultured Flavobacteriaceae bacterium. Lineage (GTDB taxonomy): Bacteria > Bacteroidota > Bacteroidia > Flavobacteriales > Flavobacteriaceae > Dokdonia. The sequence goes on from CAZJRA010000319.1 coordinate 810, forward strand.
AAATCATTTTTTTAGAATAGTAGGTAGAGTTTTTCTATTCTTCTAAAGAATTACTTAGCGTAATAATATGGGGTTTATATCTAGTATATTTTGCTCAATATAATTATTTATAAACTCTTGATTAAAGTGTTTACTTCCCATTAACTGTTGTTCTTGGAGTATTGTTTTTATATCTAAAGTCTTATATTCTTTAAGGTACTGAGATGAGAGAGGAGCATAGGTGTAATGCCAAGGTTCATATTTAAAACCCTTGCGACCTAAGGTGTTTGTGTATACTAGATGAAACCCATACCTATGAGCATTTGTTTTCATCCATTCTTTCATATCACAAAAAGGGCCTGTTCCATGAAATTTTGTAGGAACTAATACATCTCCTACAACTTTAGGATTCCCATCTATAATGTCTAAATCTGTTCCCCAATGGTGTCGAGACGTACCAGGTATGGTAGAGTATTCTATAATTTTAAAAATAGCAGAAGTAGGGGAGAGGCCGCTTTCGCGAAAGCGTTTGTATTTGCGTTCCCATATCCTGTTTTGATGGGCATAATTACGATAACTGGATACTACTTTTAATAAAATACCATCTGCCTGGGCAGCGGTTTTCATGTTTTCAAAAGCAGTAGCAGCAACAGGTCTTAGTTTGTAGCCCTGTCCTATTGAAAGTAGAGGAGTGCCTTTACCTAATAACTCTTTTGTAGGGATAGATTGATTATTTGTAAAGCTAGATAGTGGTAATGAAGTAGCTAGTACTCCTAGAGCTGTAGTTTTTATGAAATTTCTTCTGTCCAAAATCTAATTAAAAGTTGATAATTTTATCTGTTAATATAAAACGGCCCTGCTAAGTCTTTTTGCCCTGGGATTTCTAGTACATAATAATAGGTTCCAACAGGAAGTTCTGAAGAGTCATCTATAGTAACACGCCCATCAGAAATACCTGCAAAGGAGTTGTCATAATTCTTTTTTCTGTAAACCTCTACACCCCATCTATTAAAAATAATAAGCTCGTTATTTGGAATAGTTTCTATTCCTTCTATAACAAAAGTGTCATTTTTTCCGTCTCCATTTGGTGATATAAGCGTATATACTGTAATAGCTCCGTTACCTCTTAAAACAGAGCCAAAAGTAAGCGCACTGTACAAGTCCGGTTCAATAATTTCAGAAATAATTTCTCCCGCATCCATAGTACCGGAAAAAGAACTGTTTCCTAAATTTACCCACTGATTAAGCGCTGTAGAAAAGCCTACAACTCTAAGGGAAGATAGTTCGTCTGCTAGTACTGGAATGTCACTTTGATCATCCCAAGTTAATGTAACTCTTGCAGGTAATGTCCCATCTAAATCCCAATATTCTTTTTCACTAATTATAGATAATGTATTTTGAAATAAATCAGTATTAAAGAAGCCTGTTAGGGTAGAAGGGGCATTTGGATCTTCAAAGAAATAGGCAGCTTTATATAATGTAAATGTATTATCTAATGGTAATACTGTCATTGTGCGAGGCCTAAAGT
>CAZJRA010000320.1:0-2306 GCA_964548335.1 uncultured Flavobacteriaceae bacterium
TTTAAAAATAGCTTAGCGTAAGCTAGCTCCTAACTCTTTTTCAAAACGCTGTTGTAGCTTATTCATTACCTTATCTACTTGTTTGTCTGTTAACGTTTTGTGGTCGTCTTGTAATAAAAAGCTTATTGCATAACTCTTTTTGCCGCTAGGTAAATTCTTACCTGTATATACGTCAAATAGATTTACATCTTTTAATAAAGATTTCTCAGTTTTACGAGCTAGTGTATGAAGTTCGTCAAAAGTAGTTTGCTCATCTACAAGTAAGGCAAAATCTCTACGTACAGCAGGGTATTTTGGAATAGGAGTAAACATAATTTTGTTTCTGCTCGCAACTTCTAAAATAGTATCCCAGTTAAAGTCTGCATAATAAACAGTTTGGTCTATATCAAAAGACTTAAGAATATTCTTCTTTACAATACCGTAACTTACAAGGTTAAGTTTCCCTACCCCTAATGATACTGCTTCTGCAAATACATCATTTTTTGTGGAGATAGTACGTGTGCTTCTTATCCCTAATTTTTCTAAAATACTTGCAATAATGCCTTTAAGATAGAAAAAGTCTGTTTTATTGCTGGAAGTATCTACTTTCCAGCTTTCATTCATAAGGTTACCAGCAACGAGAAGTGATAAATGTTTTTCTTCAATTCTTTCTGTACTGTAAGAATGGTAGGTTTTCCCAAATTCAAAAAGCTTTACATCTGTACGACGTCTATTTTGATTAAAAGAGATAGCTTCTAAACCTGAAAAGAGTAATGATTGTCGTAATACACTTAATTCTTGTCCTAAAGGATTAAGCATAGTAACGTTATGCTCAGAGTTAAGAGTATCTGATAATTCAGTATAAGCAGGGGATGTAAGACTATTAGATAGAATCTCGTAAAAACCTTGACCTACAAGTTGATTTCCAATAACATCTTGTAGCTTATGGTCTGCATATTTTGAAGAGTTAGAAATAGTAGCATTGAGCTTATTGCTAAAACCAATATTGTTATAACCATACACTCTAAGAATCTCTTCTATAACATCACATTCACGAGTCACATCATTACGATATGCAGGTATGGTCATTCCTATACCACTTTCTGTTACATTGTTAATCTTAATATCTAAGGCTGTTAGTATTCCTTTGATAGTCTCTCTAGGAATCTCTTGCCCTATTATTTTCGTTACATTTTCAAAGTTTAAAACAACCTGTTTGTCTTCTATTTTTTTAGGATATAAATCTATAATATCGCTACTTACTTCTCCTCCAGCGACTTCTTGTATAAGTAGTGCAGCTCTTATAAGAGCATACTCTGTAATATTAGGGTCAATCCCTCTTTCAAATCTAAACGAAGCATCAGTATTAAGTCCGTGTCGCTTTGCAGTTTTACGTATAGAAACAGGGTTAAAATAAGCACTCTCTAAAAAGATGCAGTTTGTGCTCTCGGAAACACCACTATACGCTCCTCCAAAAACTCCCGCAATGCACATAGGTTTCTCACTGTCACAAATCATTAAGTCCTGTTCGTGTAATTCTCTCTCTACCCCATCTAAGGTTGTGAATTTTGTGCCAGCAGCTACAGTTTTTACTTCTATTTTATTTCCTTCAACCTTATCTAAGTCAAAAGCGTGAAGGGGTTGCCCTAGCTCATGAAGAACATAATTTGTAACATCTACAATATTATTAATAGGAGAGAGGCCAATTGCTTTAAGTCTATGTTGTAACCAAGATGGAGACTCTTTTACTGTTAATCCACTTAGGGTAACTCCAGCATATCTAGGTGCTTTTTCTTCATCTACTACGTTTACACTTACCTTGTGTAGTCTAGTTTCTACATTAAAAGAACTTGTAGAAGGAGTTATAAACTCTGTAGGTATATTTTTATGAATAAGCCCTGCTTTAAGGTCTCTAGCGGTACCTAAATGACTCATCGCATCTGCTCGGTTAGGTGTTAAACCTATTTCAAAAACAATATCATTTTCAATATCAAATACATCTGCAGCAGGCGTTCCTGGCTCTAGTGTATCATCAAGAACCATAATACCGTCGTGGCTACCACTTAGGCCTAACTCATCCTCTGCGCAAATCATACCATGAGACTCTTCTCCGCGTATTTTACCTTTTTTAATCTTCCAAGCTTCTCCCTCTGGGGTATATAAAGTAGTTCCTATTGTAGCTATAGGTACCTTTTGTCCCGCAGCTACGTTAGGCGCTCCACAAACAATTTGCACTGGAGTTCCTGTACCAATATCTACTGTGGTAACTTTAAGTTTATCTGCATTTGAATGTTGCTCACAAGTTAGAACGTGTCCTATAACAATGC
>CAZJRA010000321.1:0-2294 GCA_964548335.1 uncultured Flavobacteriaceae bacterium
CAAACATATGATTATTAAAAACGTGTTATCTAGTAAATAGAAGGTTAACAGATTTAGACCGTCTGTATTTCGTGTTGAAGCGCATAATACGCCCGTTTTGCTGCAATCTCTTCGGCTTTCTTTTTAGAAGTTGCCCTTGCTTTTCCTGCAATAGTTCCATCTATCATAAGTTTTACTCCAAAATGCTTTACAGTATCTTGTCCCGTATCTTCATAAACGTCAAACTTAAATACTTTTTTTTCTTTTTGACACCACTCTATCAAAACACTTTTATAGCTTATAATGTGCCCTTCTAGTTTTTCGATATCTACATAGGGTTCTATCACACTCTTAAAGATAAACTTCTCGCAATACGCATACCCTTTATCTAAATAAATAGCCCCTACGAGTGACTCAAATAAATTGCCGTATATATTTGCGCCGAAGTGTTCCTTGGAAATGGATGCCTTAATATATCTAAGCAAGTTAAGCTCTTTGCCTAGTTCGTTTAAATGCTTTCTACTAACCACTTTAGAACGCATCTTTGTAAGATAGCCCTCGTTACCTCCTTGTGCTTCTCCAAAAAGGTGCGCAGCGATAACCGCGCCCAACATGGCATCACCTAAAAACTCTAATCGCTCATAGTTTAAAGGGTTCCCATCTTCTTTTTTTAGCCCTAAAGACCGGTGGGTAAATGCTTCTTCATAATGTGTTATTACTCTAGGTTTAAAGCCTAAAATACTTTGCATACGCTTAAAAAAAATCCCATCCTTTCCAGGACGGGATTTAAATATTTTTTTAAATGCGCTCATTATTTACGCATCCATTTTTTTAAACAATACACAGGCATTGTGACCTCCAAAACCAAAAGTGTTACTCATCGCAACATTAATTTCTTTAGGTTGAGCCTTATTAAGTGTAAGGTTAAAACTAGGGTCAATTCTTTCATCTACAACATTATGATTAATTGTAGGTGGCACTAAACTATGTTGCATTGCAAGAATAGAAGCTATCGCCTCTATTGCTCCTGCAGCACCTAGTAAGTGACCTGTCATAGATTTTGTAGAGTTAATATTAATATTATGTGCGTGTTCTCCAAATACTTTGGTAATTGCTTTAAGCTCTGCTACATCTCCTAATGGGGTTGAAGTACCATGCGTATTAATATGATCTACATCTTCAGGTTTAAGACCTGCGTCTTTTAAGCAATTAAGCATTACTCGCTCAACACCTATACCGTCTGGATGAGGAGCTGTCATGTGATGTGCATCACTAGACATTCCGCCTCCTACAACTTCTGCATAAATTTTTGCACCACGTGCTTTTGCATGTTCGTATTCTTCAAGAACAAGAGCTCCCGCTCCTTCCCCTAACACAAAACCATCTCTAGTTGAGTCAAAAGGTCTTGAAGCACTTTCCATATCTTCATTTCTGGTAGAAAGCGCATGCATAGCATTAAATCCTCCCATACCTGCTTGTGTGACAGCAGCTTCACTTCCTCCTGTGACAATAATATCACAATGTCCTAATCTAATATAATTTAAGGCGTCTATCATCGCATTTGCAGAAGATGCACATGCAGATACCGTTGTATAGTTAGGACCCATAAATCCATGTTTGATAGATATATTACCTGGGGCAATATCTGCTATCATTTTAGGAATAAAGAAGGGGTTAAATCTTGGGGTTCCATTTCCTTGAGCAAAGTTGATTACTTCATTTTGAAAAGTCTCTAGACCACCTATACCGGCACCCCAAATTACTCCCACTCTAAATTTATCAACTTTTTCAAGATCAATCCCGGCATCATTGATGGCTTCATCAGAAGCCACCAATGCATACTGGGCAAATCTATCTAACTTACGAGCCTCTTTTCTATCAAAAAAGTCGCTCGCGTTAAAATTTTTGAGCTCACAAGCAAACTTGGTCTTAAACAGTTCCGTATCAAAATACGTAATTGGTGCTGACCCACTTTTCCCTGTAGACAACCCTTCCCAATACTCTTGGATGTTGTTACCTATAGGCGTGAGAGCACCTAGGCCCGTTACTACAATTCGCTTTAGCTCCATTTACTAAACTTATTTTGCTTCTTCTATATATGAGATTGCTTGACCTACAGTAGCGATATTCTCTGCTTGGTCGTCTGGTATTTGAATATCAAATTCTTTTTCAAATTCCATAATAAGCTCAACAGTGTCTAAGGAATCAGCGCCTAAGTCGTTTGTGAAGCTAGCTTCTGTTACAACTTCATTCTCGTCTACACCTAATTTGTCTACGATAATCGCTTTTACTCTTGATGCAATGTCTGACATAAT
>CAZJRA010000322.1:0-2264 GCA_964548335.1 uncultured Flavobacteriaceae bacterium
CAGGTTTTATTGTAGAAAATGACCCTTCTAACGGAATTACCTTGGGTGACGAAGAGAAGAAACTAGGGATACACTCCTCCTCTACTCGCCAGGTGTTTTTTAACGATACGGTAGTTCCTGTAGAGAATATGTTATCTGACCGTGGCAATGGTTTTAAAATAGCTATGAATGCCTTAAACGTAGGTCGTATTAAGCTAGCTGCAGCTTGTCTAGAATCACAGCGTCGTGTACTTAATGAAGCGACTACCTATGCAAAAGAGCGTGTACAGTTTAAGACTCCTATTGTAAATTTTGGAGCGATTAAGCAAAAACTAGCACTTATGGCTACTAATATTTATGTAGATGAAAGTGCTTGTTATCGTGCTGCGAAGAATATAGAAGACCGTATTGCGATGCGTGAAGCAGCTGGAAACACCCATCAAGAAGCAGAACTTAAAGGCGTTGAAGAATATGCTATAGAGTGTTCTATTTTAAAAGTAGCTGTTTCTGAAGATGTACAAAACACAACAGACGAAGGAATTCAGATTTTTGGAGGTATGGGCTTTAGTGCAGATACTCCTATGGAAAGCGCTTGGCGTGATGCTCGTATCACTCGTATATACGAAGGAACCAATGAGATTAATCGTATGCTCTCTGTAGGTATGATGGTAAAGAAGGCTTTAAAAGGACATGTAGATTTTATGGGACCTGCAATGGCTGTAAAGGAAGAGCTAATGAGTATTCCTTCTTTTGAAACACCAGATTACTCAGAGACGCTAGCAGAAGAGAAATCATTCTTAAAACGTCTTAAAAAAGTATTTTTAATGGTGGCAGGGGCTGCTGCTCAACAGTACGGTACAGAGTTAGAAGAACATCAGCAATTATTAATGTGTGCTGCAGATATTCTTATTGAGATTTATATGGCAGAAAGCGCTATCCTACGTACCGAGAAAAATGCAAAGCGTTATGGAGTAGAAAGCCAAGCAACACAGATTTCAATGTCGCGTTTGTATTTATTTAATGCAGTAGATATAATCCAAACAAAGGCTAAAGAAGCTATTGTATCTTTTGCAGAAGGCGATGAACAGCGTATGATGCTTATGGGACTTAAACGATTTACAAAATATACAAATCAACCTAATATTATTGGGTTACGTAACCAGATTGCTGCCGATATTGAGAAAAATGGCAAATATCGTTTTGATGGATAAACATTTAAATAATAATGTTTTAAAAAGAGTCCCTTAAAAAAAGAGACTCTTTTCTTTTTTAAGACTATTAAAACTATTGTTTAATACATTACATATAGCACTGTTTGAATCTTGCCATTTCCGTTTTCTAACAATACCGTATTTAATTCCTTACTCGTTTTAAACTCAAAACAAAAAGGAGCTTCTTGAATTACTACACCACTACCCTTCTTAAGACGAATACCTTGTCCAGAGATAATGTCTTTATTAGATTCAAAACTACCTAAAGGGATATGTTCTGTGATAATGACATATTGGTATTGGACTAACTTTTTAAGAATCGCTTGTATCTCTACATTAGACAGGTGTTGTAATACTTGACGAAGTATCGCACAATTTGCAGGAGGTAAAGAATCTTTTGCAAGGTCTTTACAGTCAAACACTATATTTTCAGACTCATACTTTCCTTTGTGATGTTCTATAAGCTCTGGTACAATATCAATACCGATGTACTGAGAGATATAGGGAAGTAATTGTTGCCCTACATTAAAATCTCCACATCCTAAATCACAAAGAGTGGGAGGTTTAGGGAAAACCTTTAAAAATTCAATTAGAGACTTTGTATAAGGCTCGACTATTTCTTTTTGATGAGAACCTTCTCCAGAATAAAAAAGTGTCTTATTTGAGCCCCAAAGCTGTTTTTCATACACTTGTTGCATAGCCTTTTTAGTAGGCCAAGGAGTTTTGATCTTTTTATGTTTAGAATTCATTTATAATACAACTAGTAAGTCCTAAAAATAGCTTGTGAATTATAAAAAAACTATGCTATATTTAATGAAAATGAGGATACTAACAAATTAAAAAGAAGTTATACTACTTACTAGCAAATAACGTTACATCGCTCTCACTTACTTCTGTACCTCCCAGAATAATAAGTCTTTCTACTACATTACGAAGCTCTCTAATATTACCTGTCCAGTCGTATTCTTGTAATAATTTTATTGCTTTACTAGAAAATGACTTATTGGCTGTACCTTGTTCTTTTGAAATTTTCTTTGCAAAGTAGAAAATAACGCTCTTCAGTTAATTCAAAAA
>CAZJRA010000323.1:0-2262 GCA_964548335.1 uncultured Flavobacteriaceae bacterium
CGAACTTGCTTTATGGACACTTAATGTGTGTGCCTTGAACACAGTTTTATAGGTCTAAAGGATATAAAAAATAGATGAAAAGAAAAAGTACTCCAGTTAAATTTGACTAAAGAGGATATCCCTTTTTATTTCTAGAAATAAAGTTAAAACATAAAAAATCCCTAGGCCAAAAGGTCTAGGGATTTATCTATTTTAGACTTATTAGATAACTTATTTTTTCCCTTTTCCAGGGAGCTCACCATACCCCATATTATATAGCGTAAAACCAAAAGTATCTGCATACTGCTCAATTGTTTTACTTACAGGTGTTCCTGCTCCGTGACCACCATCTGTTTCTATACGTATAAGAGTAGGTGCAATACCCGCTTGTTTTTCTTGTAACTCTGCTGCAAATTTAAAAGAGTGTGCAGGCACTACACGGTCATCATGATCTCCTGTAGTTACTAGAGTAGCAGGATAAGAAACCCCTTTCTTTACATTGTGTACTGGAGAGTATCCTTTTAAGTATTCAAACATTTCTTTGCTATCTTCTGCAGTACCATAATCGTAAGCCCATCCGGCACCAGCAGTAAATGTATGATAGCGCAGCATATCCATCACACCTACGGCAGGTAAAGCTACCTTCATAAGGTCTGGACGTTGGGTCATAGTAGCGCCTATAAGAAGACCACCATTTGAGACTCCGCGTACTGCTAGAAAATCACTAGAGGTATACTTTTGTGTAATAAGGTACTCTGCTGCAGCTATAAAATCGTCAAAGACATTTTGCTTTTTTAGTTGTGTTCCAGCGTCGTGCCACGCTTTTCCGTACTCTCCACCACCACGTAAGTTAGGTACTGCATAAATACCTCCTTGTTCTAACCATACGGCATTTGCAATACTAAAACTAGGAGTAAGACTTACGTTAAAACCACCATACGCATAAAGCATTGTTGGGTTTTTACCATCTAGTTTTAATCCTTTTTTGTGAGTGATAATCATAGGTACTTTAGTTCCATCTTTAGAAGTATAGAACACTTGCTTGCTCTCAAAAGCATCAGCATTAAAATCTATAGCAGGCTTTATAAATAATTCTGACACACCACTTTCTATATCATATTTATAGGTGCTACCAGGAGTCTTGTAATTACTAAAACTGTAGTAGAGTTCTGTTTCTTCTTTTTTAGAGCCAAAACCATTTGCGGTACCTACCCCAGGAAGTTTTATTTCGCGCACTAGTTTACCATCATAGTCATATTGCATGATTTTAGAAACTGCATCTACCATGTAATTTGCAAAAAGGTACCCTCCACCAGTACCTACACCAAGTACATTTTTAGTTTCTGGAATGATATCTACCCAGTTTTCAGGTCTAGGGTCACTTATATCTACACTTACCACACGTTGGTTAGGCGCATTAAGATTTGTAGACAAAATGAGCTTTGTACCTATATTATCAATTACATAAGTGTCACTTTCTGTATGGTCTAGTATAGTAATAAGTTTACTATTAGGGTTAGAAAGATCTTTTATATATAGCTTGTTTCCAGAAGTGCTTGCCTTTGGACTAATTAATAAATAACGATTATCTGAGGTAACACTACCATATATATACCTATGCTTTTCTTCTGGTGTACCACCATAAATTAGAGCATCTTCAGATTGTTTTGTACCTACTTTATGGTAGTATACTTTGTGTTGATCTGTTTTTGCAGAGAGTTTACTACCCTTAGGCTTGTCGTAACTAGAGTAATAAAAACCTTCGTTTTTATACCAAGACATTCCAGAAAACTTAATATCTACAAGTGTATCTTCCTTTATTTGTTTTGTCTCGGTATCCATAACGATAATCTTTCGCCAATCGCTACCTCCTTCAGATATTGAATAAGCTAAGGTTTTCCCATCTTCAGAAAAGCTAGTGCCACCTAATGCGACTGTACCATCTTCTGCAAAAGTGTTAGGATCTATAAAAATCTGAGCCGTGCTTGGATCTTCTCCTGTTTTATAACGATAGGTTACATATTGGTTTTGTAACCCATTATTTTTTCTAAAATAAGTGTAGTCACCTTCTTTAAAAGGGCTTCCTACTTTTTCATAATTCCATAACTTTTCTAGACGTTCTTTTAGCTCTTTTCTAAAAGGAATGTTGTCTAGGTATCCGTAAGTTACTTCATTCTGACGCTTTACCCAATCTGCAGTTTCTTCAGTACGATCATATTCTAGCCAATGATATGGGTCAGGTACTGCAGTTCCAAAATAAGTGTTTACAGTATCTACTTTTTT